>NZ_JBBIAM010000059.1:0-57482 GCF_054185185.1 Bradyrhizobium sp. UFLA05-153 | reverse complement strand
ATATCACGAAATCAGCAAAGAAGAGACCTTCCGAAGCCGGCGAGGCGGTGCTGGTGCGCCTGCAGCCAGAACTGGCAAAGCCGCTGGATGATTGGCGCCGAGTTCAGGACGACCTTCCCGGACGGCCAGAGGCGATCCGGCGGCTCGTCGATATCGGACTGAAGGCGAAGGCGAAATAAGCTTTGGGGACGGACCATGAAGCCGCTAATCGGACTTGTCGCGCTACTGCTTACGACCAGCGCGTTCGCTCAAACCGCTCCGCCGAGAGCCGCTAAAAGGCCGCCAGTTCAGGCAAAGCAGCAAGCCCCGATGGGTTGCAAGTTGGTTGGCACGGTCAGGGGCACTAAGGTATGGGCGGGCGACTGTACTGCTGCGCCGGAAGCTGCGCTGCCCGCATCGCCGGCTGAACCGCCCAGCGACGCCCCCGCAGAGAAGCAATGATCGGCATCGTGCTCGCTGGTGCAACCCATTGTGGTGGGGATACCCATAGATGGTTTCTCGGTTGCCATTTTTTCCCGATATGGTTTGCGCTCGGATAGGCGCTCTAAGAGCGGGCGGCTCCGGCGTCGCCAGCCCCGCCGTCTGCTTTGCACGCGCTGTTAACGTGGCTGGCGGCGAGGACCGTCAATGGATTTGCCAGAACGCCTCTTGATTGGTCTGGCTACTGTAGCCGGATTGTTTCTATGCGCGGTCGTTTCCGCGCTTTGGATGGTTGGCTAGGAGGTAACGCGCCGATGTCCGATCGAGAAATCGAGCATGAAACCGCCGTGAAGCAACTGCTAAGGAAGGCAGCCAGGCGAAGGCGTCCAAGTCAGCTCTACTCAATCGTCCCGCACGGCCAAGAGACTGATGCAAACCGTGAGTTCGCATCGCATCGCGATCCGAACGCCCTCGTATGGTTTTTCTTATTCTTGCCAGCGTTTGTGATTGCCTACGCAATTTGCGTGAAGATGGGCGCGATTTAGGATGACCATCCCGCTCGAGCGAAATTCATTATTCGGACCACAGCCGTCGTGTTCGAGGACTGCAAAGCAGGTCCATCCTCAATTGCGCCTTGTCGGCGCTCATCCCGGGTTACGGGTTCGTCTATTCATCGTGGGGAAGGCAACACCTCCGCGGATTAACGAAACGGCATAAGCCGGCCCTAGGCGTAACTTCCGCGCAATTGATGGCAGCCTGCGGCGATCAAAGCGGGGGGGTGGGGAATGACAGAGTTGGAAGTGTGGCACTGAACCTGCGTGTCAACGTTGCACGGGCGGCCTCCGTTAGGGCATGTGGCGCTTTCACCTGAAGCGCTTACGGTTTTGACGCTGAATATCCAGAAGCGCCACGTCATCGGACATAATCTTGGCGTCGCGGTGCAGCTTCCGGCGGAACGAATGCGCTGGCGCAAGAGCTTGCTTTTGCGGCTGCCGCGATTGGCCAACAGCCACGGTCGGTACCACGGCATCTACCAGCGCCGGTACAAACGGCGGATCGTCAGCCATCGGCGTCGGCAATTGACGTGCTTGCCGGCGCCAGGTGAACACTTGTTGTGTGGTCAGCCCGTGTCGCCGGGGCAATCTCGAAAGCGACCGCGCCTGGTAACAGCGTCTCCTCGACGCTCCGGCCTTGTCGTCCTTGAACCAACGACGGCGTCCCGTCTCCGTGATCGCTTCCAGCGCCGTCACGTCCGCCTTAAGCGTATGGTCAAGCATAGGCATAAGCCGATCCCTTCAAAGAGACTTTCAGCTTGGTGTCGGGTCCGGCGCACCAGCGTACCCGATCCGTCTAACGGATAGCGCTCGCACCCGGCTTGCCGTTCTGGTAGCGCCTCGCGATCTACGCCAGCAACTCCCGCTGACGCGCGTCTCGCTGCGCTTTGAAGGCAGCGATGAAGACCTCAAGGCCGGAGGAGGTTAAAGCGTTCTCGGTGACGAGACCCATCCGCATGAGGTTGACCGTCTCGATCAGGCTGTCGCCATGCGTGGAGCCTCCGCCGAACAGCTTAATAACAATTCTCTGCTCCCTGCGAGTTAGCTTGTTCCAGAGCGTCAAGTCGGGCATCCCAATGCCTCACGCGAATCGCTGCATGACAATGATGAATTAGCCGATCGCCCAGAGGCGAAATCATGGCGCCGGCCTCAATGCTGCGAGTAGAGGCAGATGGTTTCGGTATCGTGCGGCGGAACGCGAGTGATTTTCACCTCCAGCGCGCAATAGGTCTCGTATAGCCCTCAAGAATGGTCATGGCGCCTCCCGATCAGACAGATGCAAGTGGCCGCCCCGTCAGCTTCTCGTCAGGTGGATGCGGCATACCCGACAAGCTGATGCTCGTTGAAGAGGCGGCCCGTTTCGGCAAGCGGGTTGCCCACGCACTGGTACGAGCTTCGGCGGCACGCGGTGCGTGTTCCAAGATGCACCGCGTGCCGATTTTTCCACCATTGTGGCGGCACGACCTCTCGAATTGCAGGGTAGCTTGAAATATTCCGGCTTGTGAGATCTATGTCCGTCGTCGGCGGAATTTGGCAAACGGTACTGAACACGTCTTTTTCCAATCCGCCAAGCAGCGCATGAGCGATTCTCAAAGCTTCGGACGATGACATGATGAAGAGCTTGGGCGCTTGGTTTGGGAGATAAATGGTTTTGTTGCGCTGATACAGCCGTTTTGAGAGTTCTTGGGCAATCGGCAGCCAAACCTCGGGATGCTCCTCGCCCACAGCCATAAACGCTGCGCGAGTCAGCTTGAGCACCACTGCATGTTCTAGAACGGTTACGGTTGCTGCGCGTCGCAGCGACGGCTCAATTGCCGCCATCTCTCCGATTTGTTGCCCGGCCGATCGGATGGCAACCTGCGCGCCGTTCACTATGACGGCGACCGTCCCAGTCACCAGCAGATAGATGTCGTTATCGACAGCATGTTGGACATGATGTTTTCGCCCGGTCTGAACTCGATAAGCTCTCCCACGTCGGCCAGGGCGTTTGCAATCTCCAGCTTGCCTCCCCAAGATCCTGACGGCGCAGGGACGCAAAGAGCTGAGGGCGGTTTTGCTCTCCTTCAAATTGCTCTTTCATCGTCACCTCAAAACTTCGAATTGGATAACCTGGTGCGGGCGGCCGGACTCGAACCGGCACAGGCCTTGCGGCCCCATGGATTTGCATACCACTTCGGCTTTCGCCGCCGCCATTAGGCGTTCGTGGTGTGGACTATCCCTTCACCCTGGCGATATCGCTGTAGGTGCTGCCGGTCTAGTCTTTACATCTTCCCCCTGGCGGGGGCTTGGCTCGTGATCGCCGGTGAAGGTTTCCCGGACTTTGAGCAGTTCTGCGCCCAGGGTTTCCCCTAGGGCACTCGATGGCTTAAGTCCGATGCATCTACCAGTTCCGCCACGCTCGCATCGGCCCATCTATACGGCGCAATTCACCTAAGGCAAAGAGAATACGGTTGTTTCCGCACACGGTTTGAGCAGCCTAGCGTCGGATCCGCGCCTGTCCCGGACAGGAATTTGGTGCTAGTGGCTGTTATACTTTGGGAGATTCATTGAAAGTAGTTTTGCATGCCGTGGCGAGCGATGGAGCCCGACCATCTTCCTGGAGTTCGTGGCATCGCAGATCGCGTCCATCTGAACTACCGTGAGGATGCGGCCGTTTTCTCGGAGCGGCTGGAGCTGTACCCTGAGGGATGTTTCGTGCTCGAGCGCGCGCGGGACGGCCTGGCCGGCTACATCGTCAGCCATCCCTGGCACTTCAAAAAGCCTCCCGCGCTGAATGCGCTTTTGGGCGCCGTCGCCGAGCCCGGATCGACCTACTATATTCATGATATCGCGTTGCTGCCCGAAGCGCGCAGCGGTGGCGCAGCTTCCGAGGTCGTGCTCAAGCTGGTCAGGCACGCGAAAAAAGCCCAGTTTCCTAATCTCTCGCTGGTGGCGGTCAACAATTCAGCGAAGTTCTGGGAGAGACACGGTTTCCGAACGCTGGATGATGCAGATCTGAACCAGAAGCTCGCAAGCTATGATGATAGGGCAAAGTATATGGTTCTTGAACTGACATGATACGCAGGCGGTTAGATGGCCCTCGCGAAGGCTCAAGCTGGTGGGTATTGCGGCTTGCGCCGAACGTAGTTCGTGCGTGGCTATAGTTTTCTTGGTGGGAGTGGGCTTGGTCGGCTGGGATTGACCGTCTGCGGCGCGGCGATCAAAGTGAGAGTGCAGCGTCAATCAAGGGTTCTTCCGCATATTTGGTGCAGGGTGCGGGATTCACGGAAGGCGCGAATAAGGCCATAAGGTCGGAATCGCAGTCGACCTCCGTGATTCGCCTTGCTCCATGCATTCCGCTCGCTGGTCTCTCCCGAGCTTTCGATCGTTCAGATCCTTCCCCAGGCCGATAAAGTGGTGCTCGTGGCTCGTTCGAAGTCGGCGGTCTCGTTCTGTCCCGGTTGCGGTCGCCAGACGCGCCGCGTCCACAGCCATTACGTGCGACGTTTAGCCGATCTGCCGTGGCAGGGTCGGGCTGTCGAGATCCGGCTTCATGCGCGACGGTTTCGATGCGCGAATTCGCAATGCTCGCGTCGCATATTCACTGAGCGGTTGCCCGAAACGGTGCGGCCGAAAGCGAGGCGCACGTGCCGCCTCGGTAAAAGCCAACTGGCGATCGGCTTCGCGGTCGGCGGGGAGCCGGGTGCGCGCCTGTCGCGCAGGCTGGCCATGCCGGCCAGCGGCGACACGCTGCTGCGGATGATCCGTTCAGCCGAGTTAAGGTCGCCAGAAGCGCCGCGTGTAATCGGCATTGACGACTGGGCCTGGCGCAAGGGGCTGCGCTACGGGACCATCATCTGCGATATCGAGCGCAACCGCGTCATCGATCTTTTGCCGGACCGAAATGCCGATACGGTCGCGACTTGGCTGGGACGCCATCCAGGCATTGAGGTGGTCGCGCGCGATCGTGCTGGCATTTATTCTGAAGGTGCCCGTCGCGGTGCTCCCGATGCAACGCAGGTGGCCGACCGTTTTCACCTTCTCCAAAACCTGGGTGAAGCGCTGCGTCTGGCTGTTGGCCGTCATCGCCATGCGGTCGGTGCTGCTGGAAAAGCCATGATTGCCGAGATGGTCGAAAACGACAATGCCAAGCCGGAACCAGAGCCTGCAACGAAACTTGAGGCCCTGCGTCACTCGCGGCGCAGCCACCGCTGTTCACTCTATGCCGAAATTCTCGATTTGCGCACCGCCAGCCTGTCGCCGCGCGGGATCGCGCCGCGGATCGGCATGAATGTGAGGACGGTTGAACGCTGGCTTGCTGCGGGCGGTGAGCCTGAGCACCGGCGGCCACCCGCGGACTCTGTCCTCATTGATCCTTTTCGAGATTATCTGGCAAAGCGCTGGGAGGAAGGTGAACGGCGCGGTTTGCAATTGTGGACCGAAATCAAGCTCCGCGGCTTTGAAGGCAGCAAAACGACTGTCTACCGCTGGACTGCTGCTCGCCAGCAGGGCTCATCGACGGTTGGACCAAATGTGCGGTGGCGACTGCCTCGCGCCGCAACTGTGCATGGCTCCTGAGCAAAGAGCCTACATCGCTCGATGAGCAGACCGGGCGGTTCCTTCACCATCTCTATGACAATGCGCCGGATCTTTCGAATGCCGGCGAGCTCGCTCGACGGCTCGCGGCATTGATACGGGGCAACGATGATGCGGGTCTCGATCAATGGATCGAGGATGCTTCGAGGAGCGAACTGGCCTCGCTTGCGCAAGGCATCGGCCGCGACATTGCAGCTGTCCGCGCAGCCATTACCCAACCTTGGAGCACCAGTCCCGTCGAGGAACAGATCAACCGTCTCAAGACGATCAAGCGCCAGATGTATGGGCGTTCAGGATATGCACTACTCAAAAACAGGCTGCTGGCAGCCGCCTGACAATGCACAATGCGCTCGACGAAAAGCAAAAGCAAAAGGGACCTGCACCAAATATGCGGAAGAACCCAATCAAGATGAGAATGCCGCCGCGCTCAGCTGGTTCTTGATGTGCGAGGCGTAGAATTTCTTGATCATCTCCACGCTTGTGTGGCAGTTCTTGGCGATCTGATAGATGTCGGCACCCTCCATCAGCCGAGGGCAGATGTCCGTGTGTCGCAGGCTGCAGGCGGTGCGCCGTAGTCCCTCACGGTCGAACTTGAGCCCTTCCTCTTCGAGGATCCTGTTGAAGAGCTCGAGCTGTTAGCTCGGGAAGAGACGATCGGTAGGTTTCGGGTTATTGTGCTTGCGCAACCTGAAGAAGGGCGCAACGGCGTGCTGGGCATGCTCTTGCAGTAGCCAACGCCGCGCTTGCCCCGAACCTCGATCTCGAGAATGCGCTGGTTGGTTTCCTTGTCCAACGCGACGGTTATGTCACGATACTCGAGACGGTTACCTTTCTCCGCCGATCAGCACAAAGCCGCAAAGCGTAGTGTTTCCGCTTGCCCGCCCTGAAACTATGGCTGGGGCTAATGAGGAAGTGATCACCATCGAAGGAAACGCCACCGATGTTGTGTTGACGAGCCCACTGACTAGCTGCTGAAGTGTCTTCGACAACGTGATCGGCATTGCGGTGTTCAGTAGAAATGGATGCCGACCAAGGGCTGCTAGGTGAGCGCCAACGTCGCGTGCGCCGGCGCGATGCTGACCGGAACATCCATGATCCGGAAAAACTCGTTGCCTTGCGTGTGCCAGATGAAATCGACCGAGAAATCGTTGTAGGTGGACGGAAACAGCGGGGATGCCGTTTGTGGCTTGCCGGGGATGAATTCGCTGCGAACGAGCGCAAACCGGCTTCCCGTATCGAGGTCGAGAGCCTGATTGGGGGGCGCCGACCCGTCATCCGCCAGCAGTGCCACGGTCTGACGATGGTGGATCGTCACTTCGGCAAGGATGTCGGACCATTGCGTGCTGTCGATGATCTGCCTGTCGGCCAGCACCTGCCTGATCAGGTCCTCGGTAGTCCAGTTTTTCGCAGGGAGGGAGATCGGCGCAGCGCCGGACGAACGCGCTTCTTGCTCGTTGATAAACGATGCGCCGCCGCCGACCGGCCCCAATGTTTGACCGAACGCCGCAGCAAATGGCGGGACGCCAGCATCCGGGCCCACGATATCGCGGCTGTGATAGAGACCGAGCTTGACGATCGTCCAGACTGGCACCTCGAGAGTGACAATCAGGAAAGCGCGGTAAACACCTGTGCCCATGGTTTGACGGTATAAGGCCGCTGAAATGCAATAGCCGTCATTCGCTCCCGTGGTGGCGGGATCAATCGTGAGGGTTGGACCCTTCACGGATATCCGGGACGCGGTGGATGGCACTGCGGCTGCAACTGGTGCCGGCGTCAGGGCAGCAGAGATCGTCGAAATGTTCGCGTTGATCGTGACGTCTTTCAGCGCCGGGATATTCTCGAGTAGCGGTATTGAAACGAGGTCGTAGAAAAGACCGACGGGCTTGCTGTCCTCGGGTGGCGTATCATCGGGAGCCAGCGCCGGATCGTAACGCAGCGAGAAAGTATCGTTGTCGAAGCTGCCCTCCTCATCGCTGCTTACGCTGAAGAGGCCGCAAACAATGCTGCGGTCGACCCGGCTTGCAGGCGGTGGCGCGCTGCGCGGCTGTGAGCCGCCGGCGATAAATTCCAGTTCATCCGTGGTTGAGCCAGGGTGATGATCAATAACATGCCCGACAAGCTTGCTTGCCGAAATCGGTTGAACTTTGCCTTGAGCGTTCGTCACATTCCACCAGTCGGGCGCCGTCGCGCCAACCACAACGCCCGTGAACAGGTGCTGCGGCGGGGTGAGCGGCTCGCGTGAAGGCAATGCGACGACAGGACCTGTCGGCTTGCCGCCAACTGTGGGAACGAAAGCCTGCGGCACGTGCCCCGATGCGGGAGCCGATGCCGGATCAATCAGGGATTCGAATGACTCGGCCTGCGGCTCCGACACCACGTAACGGTCGCCATATGAAACGTCATCCAGCACGTCGAGTCCCAGGAATACGCCGGTGTTGCCGGGATCCGGCACCCCCTGGCGCATGTCGGTGGAACGCAGCACCTGCGTGGCGCGCGGCGTAGAGGTGCCCTCGGCCGGCGGCGCGGGGATCTGATGCGTCTGCGAGATACGGAACAGATCCCTGCGCAGAACAGCGCCGCTGTTGCCGATAGCGGTGATTTGTACGCCTTTTGCCGAGCCGAATAGGCCGGGCGCGGCCACGACGAGCTGCTCCTTGGCGGCGGTCCAGCGCGGGCCGGTGACGCCGAAATTCCCGATTTGCGTCGTGACCGGACTCGTCGGATCGAGAGAGTTAGGGTCGTTGGCCGGTTGCAGCAGCGAGAGCGCTTTCCTTTGCAGGTCGGTGAGATTCCCGGCCACAGTTTGCAGATTGCTGAAATGCGTTCGCCAATTGCTTATCGTCCAATCCTGGTTCCACGCACCCGGCCTGGCGTCGATCACAAAGGCAAGCGCGTCAAAGAACCTTCGGCTCACCGCCGTCGTCGCCGCGCCGAGCGAGCTGCTGCGCGCCAGTGGCAGGAAACCGAGCGGGAACACATAGAGGTCCGGCCAGTCACCCACCACAGCAGGTGCATCCGGCGGGGCCAACCACGACGCACCGCTATTGAGGTTCGTTGCGTTCGGATCGCGGCCGCTGGCGAACACGTCGCGGATGGTTTGTGAGTTCAACCGCGTGGGGACAATAGGACGCGTGCGGCTTGCCATCGCCGAACGCCACGCGGGATAGGCGGTCACAGCCTGGGATTCCGCCGGCGTGGTCCGTTGCCCGTCTCGATCATACCCCGCATTGCTGCCATCACGGTTCTTTCCGAGAGCGGTGGATATCCGCAGCAGCGCCGCCTCCGAGGTGATGACGGGCACGGCCCCCGCCGTACGGGCGGCCTCGATACTGAATTCAAGGAGATTGCAATGCCGGAAGGTCGCGGACTGCGACGGTGTCAGCGGGATGGTCAAATCCAGCGACGCAGCCGTGCCGGCGAGATACTGGCGGCATTGGCTGGCCAGTTGCGAAAGGTCGTAGGTCCACTGGCTCGCAGCCTGATCGTCCACCAGTCCGTAGGCGAGCGGCGCGCGCAGCCCTTTGCCGACCAGCTTGCTATAGTCGAACGTGCAGCCGCGTACGGTCAGCCTGGCGGTGCTGGCGTAGCCGATCTCGGCGATCGACCGGAAGGCAGAGAACATTCGCATTCGCTGCGAGCGCTGTGCATCGCCGCTCCCGACCGGCGCATTGAAGACCGAAACGTCAAAATGCAGGGTGATGACATCGCTCGGTCCGTCCTTGGCATAGTCGACGGTGAGGAAAGCGGTGTTCGCGGCGCCATTGGCCTGGGTTGCAACCTCGTTCGGCAGCAGCGGAAGTCTTGCATGCGGATTGGCTGCCGCGTCCAGATGCCCGAAGCAAATGCCGGTCCCGTAGGTGTGAACGAGCTCAAAATCCAGCGGCCGCGCCGTGCCGACGCCTTCAAATTGCGTTCGGAAGAATCTTTTTGTGTCGTCAAGCCCGATATTTTTTCCGATGTCGGGATCGCTGTTGAAGCCGAACCGATAGTGAAACGTCTGTTCGATGCCGTTGACGACCGGTCCATGCCAGACTGCAAAGTCGTAGCCGTCGGGATTCAGCAGCGTACCGCTACAGGCATTGGTTTGCGCCTCGCGCACGTTCAGGGCGTTATAGTTGACGAGGTCACCGGCGTAGTCGTCCGGTGGGTCGTGGCGCGTGGAGACATCCTGATGCGGGTAGGTCATCCGCAGGATGCCCTCGATTGCCTCCACGCTGCGCGCCGATGCGAAGTTGAGGCTGAACGGGAAGATGACGCCGGGGATGACGTTGTCGACAGAGTCCACAAGTTGCAAAGCGTCAAACGGAAGATCGCCGATCGGCGGGGGAAACGACCCAAGCGGCGCCTGCGGATCGTGCCGCGCCTCCCAGCGTCGTCCGAGCTGGTCGCCATCCTGGACCCATGTGCAGGAGATGACGCCCGAGGCCGCAGGCACCAAAACCGTTACGTCGCTGTCAGGCGGCAACCCCCAGAACAACACCGTCGGGACCGTTGCATTCTGATCGTCGATCGCATCCCATGGCAAGGTGTAAGCGCCGAGCCACGTCAGCGACGTGATCGGCGTCGCATCGGTGCCAAGCACCACCATCCCTTGCGGTTGCGCAAGGGCGGCAAAGCTGGCAGCAAACCGAGCGCGGGACTGCGGTTTTGGCCGCAACTGCAACGGTCCGGAATTCGGGCCGACCTGGCTGCTTCGGTATCCCTTAAGTTCGCAATCGAGCGCCACATAGGGCTGGATGCGAAACGCAGAAAGCGTCGTCGTGTCGGTCTGATTGGCTGGCCTGACGACAAGGCGCTTGACGTCTGCAACGGATCGCCCGGCTCCGGATTCCTGTGTGCGGCGCCGCCAGAACGGCGAGTTTGGGGCAAGTTGTGCGAATGCTTCCGGGGCATCCTGCACATAAACGCGTTGATCCAGACCCGGCAGGACGTCCGCTGTGATGCTCCCAGCCGGAGAGACGTCGCCCGGCTGGGCAAACCAGTCCAGCCAGTTGTCGAGATCGCCGGACGTCGGAATGCTCGCAACAACATCGAGGTCAACCTTGGCGCCATTGTCCCCCGTCAGTTCAATAATGAAGGACGTCGCCCCCGGCGTGGCGAGGACGCCCGCGTTGCTGCGTTTGGCCAGAAGAAACTGAAGACCAAGCAGGCTGTGCTGATTGGCAATACGGACTCCGGGCGGAACATTCTCAGTGGCCGGATCAAGCTCGAACAGGTCGACGGCGGTCAATTGGTCGAGGCATTGATTGCTGAAATGGCGGGTGGTGCCGCCGTGGAACGCGAGCTGGAGCTGGTCGGCGACGGTGTCGAGAGGTTTTGCCGAGGGATCGCTGACCGCTATTCCCTGATAGGCGTCGACCAGTGCATCGGTAAAAACGCGCGCGAAGGGTCCGGCGTTCATGGGTGGGGGCGGCGGCGGCGGCGGATTTGTCGGCTGAGGCACCCGGTTCAAATCGGTGAAGATCGCCGGATTGGTCAGGTTCGGTCCGGTCCGGCGATCGTTGAGGTGATCCACGACAACCTGGGCGCCCCGCTTCAATGTAATTTTGACATTGGTGTCGCCGGGAAGGGGCACCGGAATCAGGGTGTTGGGATCGATCGGATTGGCGTTGGTCCAAAGCTGGTGTTGTGTGTTGGACAAAGAGTTGCACGCACCGATCCAATCTTGCAGCCGGCTTAGCTCCACATGGGGCTGAACGCAAAGCCACAGCGCGCTATCAGCGTTTTGCTTGTCCCAGTCGCGAAAGAAAAAGTCGACGGTAATCCAGACGGGAACGGTCATCCGGGCCTAGCCTATCTGTACGGGGTAATGAACGCGCATCGGAATCGAAACACTTATGGACCTGCAAAGATGGAACCAGCGTCCGCCGATACAGGCTTGTGCCGACGCTGATGCATAAACGGTGAAATCGAAATCGATATTGACTTTGCTACCGCTGGTCCATTCGATGGTCGTGCGCGCTTCGGCAGCGACAACGACGCTGACGGTGACGCTGATGACCCACCAGTTGAGCTGGCCGACACCGCGAAACAGCACGCCAATAGCCCCGGATAGCCTGAACTGGACGAGCTTGCCGTTGTCGAGAACGAATTCGCCTTCGACGATCGCGTAAATGCCGATGGTCACAACGACGCTGAAAATGCCGGCGCCGAAAGCCGCACCGAACCCGGCCTGAATCGCGTAACCGCCGCCAAGTCGCAGGCCCGTCACGGTTTGAACGGCACCAGGCGTGCCCCTGGTGAGGTAGAAACCGCCGGAGCCTTGGAAGATCCCGACCACGGCGCCGAAGCAGCGATCCCAGGAGCGAGCGACTCCATCCGTGGCCAGGCTCGGGAATCCAACATCGAGCTTGAAGTCACCGTTCATGGCGATTTCGAGCGAGATGACCCCGCCCATGAAATCGAATGCCGGCAGCGTGACCTGCGGCACCGTCAATGCCACGAAGAAGATGTCCTGTTCCGGCCGGCTCCCGCGGCGATAGGCGACGCCGATCGAGATATCGAGATTGAACCATTCCTCGAGAAGGACACTGTGCAAGGCGATTCCGCAGAATCCCTCATCTTGGAAAACCGCCCGACCGACCAAGACCTGGTCCGCAACATGGATGCCCGCCCCAAACAGCCAACTACCATTACCTTGACCCGGGGCAGGTATCAGGTTCGCATTGGCCAGATCCGTGCCGAGTTGATCGGTGTTGTCTCCGCCGCTTGGATTGATCGTTATCAGATCAGCAACGATATTGTCCGGTATCGCGATATTGTGCCCCGCGAGCAGCCAATTGATCTGGAACCAGCTCGCAATGGTCTGGGGCGCAACGAATGCGAGAAAGCCCGACTCGCCCGCGCGGTTGAAAATGCGCACGGTAACGGTGGCAATTTTCTTGCTCAGTATTTCGACGTCAACACCGTCTGCCTTAAACTCGGCGACATCGCCGGTTTGGCTCATGCTGAGTTCTTTGATCTTGATCGTTGCAAACTGAAGCAGGTCGAGTTCGAGGCCATTGAAGTCGACGGCCTGGATTGCAGCCCAGAAATTCTTGCTCCAGTTGCCGCCGGCAGGCAGCATCCCAATAATGATCTTCAGTGTGAGTCGGTCGACCGATTTCGCCGCCAGCGCCGGCAGTTTCATCAAGCTGAGCGACAGGGTAACGGCGGCGGAGGGTGCGTTCGCCGGACTACCCGACCCGATGTGCAGCACCGGAATCGAGTCCCACCAGCTTGCATCCTTTGCCATCACGATGCCGGTCAGCGCGATCTTGAAGAATCCCCAGTCAAAGCTGATGTTGTCCCGATCGAGCTGGAGGGCGGCATAATCGATGCTGATATCGATCGCCGACAATCCGGAAGACCCTTTAAAGGAAAAGGCCAGTTTGGTGAAGTCGACCGGACTGCCGGGACCATCGATGGAAAAACTGCCGAGCGTGAACCCGCTGACTGAGATCAGGCCGCCGGCAACGATCGTGGCTCCGTCGTTGTTGAAAACGAGATCAATGGAATCGATTCGGAGCGCCTTGATCGGAGCGCCGCTAACCGTGGCGGGCAGAAGGTCAACCGGGTCGAATCGACTCGCGAAACGAACGCTCGCGTTCTTGCTGTCGTATCTTCCTGTGATGGTAATCCGTTGCGGGGGGTTGAGGGTCAGCCCCAAAAAATTCCCAACGTTGAGCGTGCCATCGATATCCAGTTTCTGCAGCGTGCTGTTCTGCCAGAACGCATTGACGTTGCTGATTCTGAAATTGGCTTCGCCGGTGGGTGCTGGCAACGGCGACGCGTTCTCGTATGTCAGCGTGCCGGTGAAATCGAATGCGTTAGATCCGTCCTTGGCCGTCACAGCCAGATAAGGCATGGTGAACGCTGCATTGCCGAACAATTTTGACAATGCGTTGCCACCGTTGGTGGTTGCCGTGATCTTGAAGACGATTAAGCCAACCCAGTTCGGGCTGTTGATTGGGTCATCCGGGGAAAACGGCGGCGTAATACTAAGCCGCGCGCAGATATCTTGCAGACGTATACCGCGCGAAAGCTTCAGGATGCCGGATGCCGGCGCGCCCTGCATGTTGAAAGGCGAGCTTGGGTCACCGAGAAGGCCGTCGAGCTGGCATTTGGTGAACTGCGCGTCCTGCGGGATGACGAGGAAATCGTGGGTCGTGCCATTATCGCGGCAATTAAGCGTGAAACGGTCGCCCAAATTGTAGAGGTTATTGAACGGATGATAGGCAGGCTTGTCCGCTGCAAATAGCGCGCTAAGCACCATGGTCGATCCACCGCTTGGCGGGGACATAATCCGCCCGGAATCGTGGGTCGACTCGACCAGGGGATAGGAAGGACTGGCGAGCAGGCTATCGAGGAATTTGATGTGATCCTGTCCGTTCGTGCCGGTTTGCAGCAGCCGTGGCCGGTCCAGCAAGGGCAGGACCAGTGTCGAACCTGAAAGCCCGACCGCCTCGATCGGCGCCCCCGCACTGCCAGTGATCTGCCCGGCGACAGTGCTCCTTCCGGCGTGCATCAGCGTCACCGGCTTATTCGACATGCCCGCCAAATTCGGCCAGCGCAAATACGGGTAGGTGATTTCCCTGGCGATGGGTGGATCGAAACCCTTTGGGTTCGGATGATGCGGTTCTGAAGCCGTGTCGAGCAGGAATGTTGCAGCGCCCTGGAAGGCGAATTCGGCGTCGGAGGCGACGCCATGCATCGGTGTCACGCTCGTCGGTTGCAGCGTGAGATTCGGGCTGATGACGAACAGCGACGCGGGCCTGATGGGATCACCGGCCCGAACGCCCAGCGCAAGCGAGGCGGGGCCGTTCCAGAGCGACGCAGCATTCTGCTGGTTGGAAAGGAAATGGGTGGTGAGCGGAAGACTAGCCCCAGTGGCAAGCGCGCTGACAGCCGTCGCGATCGTATCGGCACCAGAGCGGAGCAGGTTGAGCCTCAGGGCGTAGTCGGTGAGGCTGAGCGCCGCAACCATGGGATTGCCGGAGTCGACGCTCGTCTTTTTTCGATCCAACACATCGACATGCAGCGGCAGAGCCTGGTTGCACGCCGTGTCGAAGATGACGCTTAGCGAGGCGGGCGGATTGCCGAGGGGTATGTCAACCGTGCCCCGTGAGATGTGACTGCGGCTGAAGCACTTTACTTGTTTGGTGATTGGCCCGCGGATATTGCGGGCAACGAGCTCGAGCGCGCCATGATTGATCTGTGCGACGCCCTTCTTGAAATCAATGGGAATGCTGGGGTTGACCAGCACGAGCGGAGATGCCGGGTCAGTCGCCCAGGTATGCTCGACGTTCTGAAAGACGATCCTTCCGCCCCGGACGCCCAGGCCGTGATTGCTGTTCGACTTGAAGTCCAGTGAACCGAGACGGACGTCGATGTTGGGATGTGCGGACGTCTCGGTGTTCGGGAAAAGCCAAAATTTCGCGCCGTTCCTGACGCTGTCGGGTGTCCAGACGCCGTTGTTCAAGACACAGTCGACTTTGGCGACCAGGAAAATCCGCTGCTCGGCATGCGCCGGACCGATCCAACCTCCTAGATTGAGATCGAGCAGCCCGTTGTTGAACGTGGCGTTCCATCCGCCTGGTGGGTAATCGACGGCGGAAGGCGATGGCTGGACGATTGCGCCGTTGGTCTCGACCGGAGAGGTATAACCAAGGAACGTTACGATCGTAGCGGCCATCGGCAAACCCTTTAAAGTATTAAGCCACCCTTGAAATCAATTTCATCGAACGGACCGGTATTGCCAGAAAATACAACGCAACTCTGCTCCATATCTTCAAGCCGCCGCGCGCCTTCGATCAGCGGCAAGCTGCGAGCAAACCATTTCGTTCTAAAGTCTAAAATTTCCGCCTCGCATTTTATGATTGCGTATTTCGATGCTGATGAAAAGCTAAATCTATGCGCGAAGCACGGGAAGAGCGCCCGTGACGAGGGAGACACCCTGAGAGTGCGCGACGTCCGAGCCCCTTTCACTCGCGGTGGTCACCTAATCGATGGTGCCGAAAATCGCCTCGTTCACGCGCGGTGAGGTCGGCAATCTTCGCCTTGCCGCCGAGACGGGGCGTATCGAAGCGCCGATCGGCGGTGACACGCTCGATCGCTTTATGAGGCGCCTGCGAGTTAGATCTGCCGTCTCTCTGTCGCTCAACCTCGAATTGGCTACGGATGATCGCAAATCCCGGAAGCCGGGGACCGCCAAGGAGCGGAAGCTGTCATAATACGCAAGCTGCCTGGCCTTTGGACTGATAACCGATCAGCTTGCTTGGCGAGCGCGACTACCGTCGCCCCCGCGCGACGACGGAGCTCGGAGATTGGCTTTTTCTGCGCCACTGTTGCCTATGCCCAACCAGTTGATGGCTTTTATTGGATTGGCGAGATGAACAAGGGTTCGGCCGTCATGGCTGTTGACACCAAAATTGTGGAACGGGATCTACGTCGCAAGATTGCCGCAGCCGTCGCAAGGGTGTTACCTGCGCGTCGAACCTATGCTGATAGCAGCGGGGGCCGAAATCACACGGCTGCACTCATGCCGCAGTCGTCAAGACATGTATTCCACGTGGCAACGGCCGGCGTTGCGAGAAACGTCCCTCGATAGTGCGACGAGTCTGAATGATTGCCGAACAGCGCTGCTGAGGCTTGCACGGACCGCGCCAGACGCCATGATGCCGGCGTTTACAATGGGTGGACAGGCGCAACCGTCACATTGGGCCACTACATCTCGGGCTATTTGGGCGCGCTGGATGGCAAGCCCAGCGTGTCAAAGAAAGCTATGGCGCGTCTCAATCTCTCGCCACTCGGAGCTGCCGCAGTTGGCACATCGAGCTTTCCCATCGATCGCAGGCAGCTCGCTGCTCTCCTTGGCCTTGATGGTCCGATTGAGAACTCTTTCGATGCGAATCATGTCTCTCCGCCGATGCGAGTTGGTCCGGCTGGACGGCTCTCAAATCGGCGTCGAGTTCATGACGAGCCGGACCCTCCGCGCACGCAAGGCTCCTCAGAAACTCGACGGCCTCTGCCGCTGAGTAGCTCAATGGCCGTAGCAGTTTTGGCCGTTCAAATGTCAATCAAACCGCGGTAGACCGCCTGCACCGTAGCCTGCGTCTTGTTGGTGGCTCCGAGCTTGATCATCGCACTCTTAACGTGAGCTTCCACAGTTTTGCGGCTCACGCTCAATATGACGGCTGTCTCGTCCGAAGTCTTTCCCATTCCAGCCCACTTGAGCACCTCTTTCTCCCGGTCGGTCAAAGCGCAGACCTGAGCTCCGGAAAAATGACCGGTCCTCGTCGAGGTTTTGATTTCGATCGCGTGCAGATCCACGATTTTCTGAGCGAGATAGAGCAGAATCACGTGGAGCTGGATACCGTTGTGCTTGAGGTTCGCGAAGAACCCCTTGAGGGGATCCTTCCAAAACAACGCACAGACACTGGAATAACGACGGCCAAGCGGATCGTTGTAGTGAACCGGTATGGTCAGCCCCTCATTGACACCGAAATCGCGCGCGGCCTCCATGGTCTTGATCGCTCCCGGCTTGCGCTTGCCCGTCACGGGCGGCAGCCGCACGCTTCCCCAATGAAAGGGCAGATTTGTCCGGCGGGCCATGGCCAGGCAAGGATCGGTATTGATGAAGTTTTCTGACCGATAGGTGTCGATCCAGGCGGGCGCGTGGGTGGAGACGAGAAGCGGCTCGTCCTCCCAGGGATGCGATGCGTCCATGAATCCGAAGGTGCTAAAGCCGTAATCTTCAATAATGCGCTGAAAAACTGCGCGAATCTCCGCGGTCGAGGCGCAAACCTCCAACGCGTTCAAATCCTGTTCCAGAGCGCCCATCCTCAAACCTTGGGAAAATTCCTAATTTCAAAATCAAGGGCGATCCCATCATCTTCCCGAAGCTGATGCAAGGCCATGGGGAGCCGGGAAGTGCAGCAACCGCGATACAGGGCAGCGTTCTTCTCCGCCGCGACACGTCCAGACCTCGCCGAGACTCTGTTTCGACTGCGATACCGGCTCTTCGTGCGCGAGTTGGGTTGGTCGTTACCGGCGGATGGGAACCGTGAACGGGATCAGTTTGACACAGACGACGCCGTCTACTGCGGCTTGTCCTTGGAAGGACAAATGATCGGTTGCTTTCGCGCCATCAGTTGCGATCGGCCATATCTAGCGCAAACGATATTTTCGCATATGGCCACGCACAGGCCTTTCCCGACAGGTGCTGGTTACGTCGAGATCAGCCGGTTCGGCGTTGTGGCCGACAACCGTCAAGCAGGCACTGCGCTTTACAGCCTCCTGATGCGATTTGCGTTGGCCCGCAATGCGGTCGCTCTGGTTGCGTTGGCAGAGCTCGCGCACGAAAGGCTGCTCAATCGGATCGGCCTTTCCACGTCGCGCTACGGCAGTGCCCAAATTGTCGGTTTTCGCGACGATGGCGCATGGATTCTCGCCGTCGCCGGAGAGATCCCCATTCCTCGAGAGCTTTCGCCTGCTTTCCGTGCGCTCCTTGCACTCACGCAATTTGTGGAGATCAGCGATGAAGCATCTATTTTCGGATGTGAACGCCTTTCGGCGTGATCCATTGGCCTTTTTCAGGGAACGCAGCGCCGCGGGAGCCGCACCTCTTGTTCGGCTCAACCTCGGTCCTTCGCCGGTTTACCTTGTCACCGATGCGGCGGTGGCCAAGGCCGTACTACGAGCGGACGAAACGTTGATCGACAAGGGGCGATTGGTCCACAAACTCCGGACCGTCATCGGCATCAGTTCGATCACGCTGAGCGGTGCTGAGCATCAGCGACGTCGGGCGATCATTCATCAGCATTTGGCACGCGGCATCATGAACGATTTCGTACCGCAGATCACGGGCTTGATCCGGCGACAGGCATCGCTTCTGGTTCGTGAGTCCTGTTTCGATGCCCATGAGGTCACCGCGCCGCTGGCCCTTCGAATGATTGTCGCCCTGCTGTTCGGCCACGGCGCTCTGACATCAGCGGATGAATCCGCCTTGATGGAAGCGGTGCATGTGGCGGAAGAGGAAATGGCCGATAGCCTTTTTCGCGTCTTGCCGCGAACGCCGTGGCGTAGCTTCTTGAAGCGACGACAATCGCGAAGGAGCCGGGCCATCATGGGAGAGGTCGTGGACCGAGTGCGCAACAGAGCCGGTGATGGCACCTTGGTTCAGGCCTTGCAAGGGCTCATGCTATCTCCTGACGAAATGCGCGATGAAATCCTGTTGCTGTTGCTTGCCGGGCATCACACCACGGGAAATGCGGCTGCCTGGTTGCTCTACTATCTCGCAACGGAGCCGGGTCTCGCAGAGCGCCTTGCCAATGAAGCGCAAGCGATGATGGACGACTTCGGAGAGATCGATCCACGGAGATTGCCGAAAGCTGAGATCAGCCTTCGCGTCGCGCGCGAGGTGCTCCGTCTCTATCCCCCATTCTATTGGTTTTCGCGGGAGGTGCGGGTATCGCAGGATCTTGGCGGACTGCATTTGAAGCGCGGAACGTCTCTCATTATTAGCCCGTGGCAATTGCAGCGCGATGAGCGTTATTGGGGCGATCCAGCTGGGTTCCGGCTTGACCGTGCCTATAACACGCCCGCCTTCATGCCGTTCGGATTGGGGCCGCGCGCCTGTGTTGGTATCGGCCTCGGGTTACTCGAACTCCAATTGCTGGCGCTCGAGCTATCGGCATCGAGCAGACTGGAGATCTTGTCCGAAGTTCCGGCGGGGAAGCCAACGCCACAAATTACCTTGTTGCCACCGCGTATCGAACTGCGATTGCGGCCTCGGGCTCAGGCAAGGATGCGTCAGCATGTTGCATAGGCAAGCGAAAATCGGCCTGAACAAATCCTCCGGGCGCTGCGATCAGCGTTGTGAAAACTGCTCGACTAGCTCGATTACATCGCGGCGCTGCGCGGGAGAAAGATTGATGAACATTCTCAGCAACCGCAGGCTCTCGATGGTCTCGCGCGACACATTTCGTCCCTCCTGGGACCGAAGGAATTCGGCAAGGCGGGAATCGGTCATTCTGGCTCCTTCAAAACGGAAACTACGATGAAACAGCAAGCGAACATTGAGCAGCTTTGCAGAAGACTTGACGAGGCTATCACCTGCGCAGAGCAGGCCGGCCTGAGCTTCGTCGTCATGATCCTTGACATGGCTCGCCTTGAGGTTGATCAATCGGCCGGAAGCAACGTGATAACTATGCCAACTTCCAGGCCGCTCGGCAAGCGGCCCTAGTCGCCGTCTCCATCCGAATTCTCGTTCGCGCCGAGACCCGGCCCCAACGCGGAAACGGCGGTTATCTGAATGACGTTCAGTTCACTGCAGTCAGCCGCCGCTGAGAGCGAACTGGCCGCAGTCTTGATCTTTGTCATGTCATGTTCGTCGGCGAATGCCGGAATACGCCGGGCAGTCGCTTCAAGGAAATTCCTGTCAAGCTGGAGCTTCAAGCCGCGGCCGACATCACTGGCATCCAAAGGACTGGTCCGGACAGCGTACCGGCGGTGCGCATCGCCAAAAGAACTTCACTTGAAATTCCAAGATAGCCTGCGATAGCCGAGGTAGGGCCGATCCTGCAGGGACTTCCAATTCGCCGCAACGCCCAACCCGCCCGTCGCAGGATCCGTTCCATCCGACTGTCCGTGACGGTAACAATGTCGGTGAGCTGTCGCGATAGCCCGAATTCGATCATGCCTGCAAACAGCTCATACGTAGCGCGAGCTATTCCATGGTCGCCTATTGGGTCCTCGAGCGAAATATCAATGGCAAACCTGCTGCTTTCCCAGACGAGCGGATTCGATGGAGCTGGGTTGCCTGCGAGAAGTATTGGAAACGTGTCCCGTAGCATCGTTGGACCGAGGGTAGGTAGTAATCGCACCGAGCCCCGTACCTGACCCGCATCAGAGAGCTGCACGAGGTAGGCTGGACCCAGTGCATCGAATTCGTCGATTTCCATGCCGCCGCTCGTCTGAACGTCCCAATCCAAGCGGCTCTTGAATGTGCGATAGCGCAACTGATACATGCCTGAGAGCGTGCTCGAAAGCTCTTCATACGATGCCCGAGTTATGAGTTGGATCATGTTCCCTCCGAGGGCAGATGTGTCTAGCCCTTTGGAGCGGAATCAGGAGACCAACGCACCACCTGCAACCACAGGAGGAGTAAGTCTTATTTTCGCTCTCTTTTTCTAGCAGCCGCAAAGCGGACCGCCGACTGAATCACGGTACGGACGCCGAGCTTTTTCTTCGCATTGTTTAGGTAAGAGGCGACCGTGTGATGGGAAATTCCAAGAATTCGACCAATCTCCCATGTCGTTTTCCCCTGAGCAGCCCACTCAACACATTCATACTCGCGGGCAGACAATTTAATCCCATTGATCTCGCGCGCGCGCATCAACTTCCGGCGCACGTGAGCATCAAACGATATCGCGAGTAGCTGAAGGAGGTGCTCTTGAGAGTTGATGCAGGCCTCGAACTTGGCGTGTCTCGCGTCAGTCGCGAACGTCAATGCGGCAACTGGACCGTGATTATCGTGAATGGGAATAGTAAATCCGTATCGAATGCCAAATTCTGCGGCCTCCTCAAACAGTTGTTGCTGCGTCAAAGAGAATCTCGGTGACAAGCCGACACCCCAACGGAAGGGATCGTCCGTTCGGAGCGCCTTTTCGATGACCGGATCTATGGATTGATAGTTGTTGCGAAGATAGTGCGATGTCCATTTGGATGGGTAGGTGGAGATGAGGCAGGGCCTTTCTTGTGGTCGCCGTGGCAGTGCAAGATAGGCAAAGCATGAGAGATCCAGCGCTGCGGCTGGGCCGGACATGGCGCTGCAAAAATCCTGAGAATCTTCGGCCAGAGCTAGGAGATCGGTAAATTCCTGAAAGACACGATGCATTGCATGACCTTAGCGGTGCTATCTTGTTCAGACTGGTCGCGCTGTTCGCGGTCGACCAGCGGTGTGGAGCTACGATCCGTTACCGGCTACATGGGTAGCGTTCCTTAGAGGCTGCCGCCAATCCGTTGGTCGGCAAACCCAAAATCAAAACGTCATTACGCTTCCGATAGAGTCGCCGACTTTCGTTAGATAGAATTTCTGGCGCCAAAAAAAACATCACGTGGGTAAACCATACGGTTGATTGGGCCATCCTCCCTGTCCCCATCGGCCCGCAACCCGGCTCTGGGCTCCGAGCAAAACAGGATTCCGATATTAGAGATAATCTTACCGAAGCCATAGCCTTTTGCTATGGCTTTCGGCCCCTGCTTAGGAAGCGCAGATCGTCTTCAGCGCCTCGATGATCCCCGCGGCTGCCGACTTTAGCCCGCAGCCCTCAGTGTTCGGAAGCGTTTTCGATACCATCGTAGTCGGGGCGTCGGCAGCAAGGTGAGTAAACGGCGTCAAAGCCTATTCGAGTATGCGTTTGTGCAGGCAGATGATGGGAAAACGAGAGGCGGGGCGAGCCCGATGCACCCGGGCGTCACGTGCGGCAGGTTGCGGGAGCCGAGGTCATGGTTGACCCGATCCGGCGGGCGAGGGGGGCTCCCTGCGGCACTGACCACAAGCTGGTCGCAACTCAGAGTCTGCGTCTCGAAGTCCTGGCGATCCTCAGGCGAGGGCATCTTGGCCACTACGAAACCGCATACTTTCGCGGGGAGGGCAATTGCTCCCTCAAGACTTCCCGCGTTCGATCTGGCTTGAAAGTGACTACGTGATCGGACGAGGCTTGGACGTACTGTCGCGACATCAGTACTGATACTGTCCGCGAGCCTCGCGACCTCTACGGGTGACCGAAGCTCAAGCTTTCTCATCATCCGCGCATGATTGACCTTCACCGTCACCTCGCTGACATTTAGCCTGAAGCAGAGCGCGAGGAGTTCGACAGCGGTCATTCGCCCTCGGTCCAAAAAGTTCATCACAGCGAGTCTGGCTAGCAAAGCCAAATAACGGTTTTGCAGCAAGACCGAGAACTCCACGATGATCGAGCCGGAAAAATGCAATCTCTGCGGATAACGGCAGGAATAGTGCGCCGAATCCGCATGATATTTCCTGATCATCAAATGGGGGGCCAGCACATTGAAGATCTATGCCAGCATATTTGGCCGTGGGTTCGTCAGGCGGATTGTCGCGGCCGCGACTCTCGGTCCTCGATGATTGGATGCGATTAGTCTAGGCCGGCCATGCCAAGTCGCACAAATCCACCTGCAGAATACGAGGGCACCCATCGAGGTGTCCCATACTCACTTAGCCGAGAGGCAACTGGATATTGGCGTTATTCCTTTGCGCTCGGAGGCAGGCTCAGATCCGGCAAGATCCAGGCGCGCCTGGGTCTGCTTGCCGTTCGGCGGGTTCAAATGCGCATCAACCGAGCTCTTAAGGAGAAGCAGGCGGATCATTCGCGCGAGTCGATAGAAGTCTTCGTTGCTGGAATGGCAGCTCATGCAGGGTCGTTTGGCGCGTTATCGGAAAGCGCGTGAGTCTGTGGAAAGCTTCGAGAGGCATCTGCACGAGCTTGCGCCGGCTCGCATCACAAGCGTGAGCTGCGTACGTAACGGTTAGAAGAGCTCCATCTGCGGCAAAAACGCTCAAGTAACGGTCGCCGTCGAAGTAAAGTTGCCGGGCAACGTAAGCGAGCTAATGCAGATCAAAGAGATACTGTTTCATGAACGGGAAGCACACTACGTTTTTTTGCTATTGGTCTCATACATTCTGAAGTACCATCCAACCGTTTTGCCGGAAAGATTTAATGTCCTATTTGATCGTCGCCACTGCGCTAAGAAGCATTTGGAGAAAGCGCTTGAAAGGGTCGAGTTACCTGTAGAAGCTCCTGAAAAATACCCTGGCAAAAGGCGCTCCGATGAGGGGCTTCCCGAGTTTTTTCGAAGGGTTTGGGGGCCGTTCTTACGTGCCGGGCTTTCGATGTCGCACCTAAAGCGGTTGGATAAGTCGCTCTATCTTGCAATCTATAATTTCCGTCGATCCAATTGTTGGCCTGACGATCTCGCGCTTCCAAACCGGGAAACTGCGTTGAGGGAAGCCGTCCGAATTTTCCAGGAACAGGGTGTTCAGGCGATGTCAGCCGATAAGCACATTTCTGTTGCTCATTTCCTCAAGCGCCAGACGATGTATTCATCAGCGTCTCGCCCGCGGCGAGGACCTCCCCGAAAGGCTTGAGCCGTGGCGCAAAAGGTTTCTTTGAGCAGCCACGTTGGGTTCAGCAAGGTGTCGGAAAGATTCGAATTTTTCTGGAATGTTTGGAAGCGGTGCTCGCCGTTACGCGAGCACCTTACCCGGTAAGCAATCTCTCGGGTTCTGCGGCGGTAATGCTGATCGCCTGCTTCGTGCTGGAGAATCAGTGCCGCTTGCCCTAACCGGCTCGGCGAGCACCCTTGCCGTATTGGTTCACCGTCCGGCAGCAGGTTGCCAATCACGTTGATGACCGAGACGCCAATTTTTCGGTATTTGAAGTCATGGCGAGGCTTCGTTCCCCGCGGTAGTCGGAAGGGCCGCAACTCGACCATCATAGCTGGCAGTTCCAAGCGAACCAGATTGGGGCTATCTCCGGACCGGAGAACGGAGAACCACCATGTATGTGCCCCCCGCTTTCAGCAATGATGAGATCGAAAACATCCGAGCGACCATCCGCTCCGCTCGTTTGGCCAGCCTTGTCACGGCCACGGCCGAAGGACCAATCGCAACACCACTGCCGTTCTTCCTCGATGAGACCGCAGGGGAGTACGGGGTGCTGTACGGGCATTTGGCAAAGGCCAATCCACAGTGGCGCTCGGCTCCAATCGGGGAGGCTTTAGCGATTTTCATGGGCCCGGAAGCGTATGTGACGCCCTCATGGTACGCCACCAAGTCAGAAACCGAAAAGGTGGTGCCCACATGGAACTACGTCGCCGTCCACGCCTACGGCCCGGTTGAGTTTTTCGAGGAGCCGGAACGGCTCCTCGACGTGGTGACGCGGCTCACCGACCTTCATGAGACGTCGCGCGCGAACCCTTGGGCAGTCAGCGACGCCCCCGCAGATTTCATTGCCGCAGAGTTGCGCGGGATCGTCGGGGTGCGCATCCTCGTGACCAGGTTCGAGGGCAAGCACAAAATGAGCCAGAACTGCTCCGTAGCCGACCGCATAGGCGTCGCCGCCGGCCTTGCCGCGAGCGAACAGCCGCGGGATCGGGAAGTGGCTTGTCTTATTCCGGTTCAGCGCTAGGACAAGCCGCGCAAATGACGAATAGGTGAGCGAGCTTGGCTTCGAACAAGTCGGGAGCCGCATCATCGGTCTCGCGTTGGCGAAGCGGCCTGCCAGCTGATAATCGAAAGGAAACGCTCCCCGGTTCGATTGAATGGTTGATGGAGGGTGGCCCGCCATTGGTGCGACAGTGGCGGCGCGGCCGGGGGACCCGCCGCCATCCTGCGCTGCGCTCGGCTATTCCGCGGTGATGTTCGTAAAGCCATGTGGCTCGACGAGTGCGCCGTAGGTCGAGGGTTGACGGTTGGCGAACATATGGACGTTCGCCATCATATGCTTCTGGCGTGCATTGGCGATCTCGATGACCTCCAGGACCACCTTGTGCATGTCCGGATGGTACGGAATCGCGATATCAACGTCCCACACTGGAAACTGGGCGGGCAATGCCACCATGCTGCCGCCGCCGAATGGCGCGTCGACACGGTTGGCGAGGATGACAGCACATCGGTTATCCACTGCGCGTGGCACGGCCAGCAAGGTCCGCTCCTTGCGATCTTGCAAGCGAGATGGCCACAGGATCACGTCGGCGCCGTTGGTTCCGAGGCAACGGGCCGCTTCGGGAAACATCCCATCATATCCCATCATGACGCCGATGCGCCCGAACGGCGTTTCGGTGACGGGGTAGTCCGAACCAGCCGTCGCCCATGCACGTTCATCCGCAAAGAGATGGACCTTTCGGTAGGACATCAGCACATTGCCGTCCGGTCCGATCAGGAAGGACGTCGAATAGAGCTTTCCAGCCGCCTCTTCGACATTCGGCACGAGGATTGCGCATTCTTCCGACTTGCAGAGCGCGCTGAACGTGTTCAGAAGCTTGCCATTCATCGCGGCCAGCCGTTTCGCCTCGGCGGGGTCGATCCTCCAGTTTGGCGATGCGAAATATTCCGGTAGTACCATGAGTTGGACACCGAACCTTGCCGCATGCCCGACTTGCTCCACTACGCGATCGAGGGTCGTGGGTGGAGATTCCGATACATGGCTCTGGATCGCAGCGATGTTGAACGTCATTTCGCCCGGAACGATTCGCCGATTGCTGGTTTCGGCGACTTTCGTGTCCGCATAGGCAGCCGTCAGAACCTTATAGGTGTCGGGCCGGCGGTCGGCGAACTTGTCCGCACCGAGAGTCATGGCTTTGTTGTCAGCGAGCGTCGGGTCGATATCGCTGATGGCCATGCCGTGTGTGTCCCAAGCGACCTTGGCACGCAGATTGCCGCTGGGGTCGACGATCATGCTTCCGCCCGGATAGTAGATCGATCGCTCCTGTCCTGCCTTCGTAGCGGCACATATCCAGACGCCATTCTCAAAAGCGCGGGCCGGACGCCACATGTCGGCCTGATCGATCAGGAAGAAGTTGGCCATGTCGATGATGACCTGTGCTCCACCTAAGGCCGTGCAGCGCGGAATTTCAGGGATGCGGCCATCGAAGCAGATCATGAGGCCGACCCTGCCGAGCTCGGTCTCGACCACCGGGAAACCGCGCTCGCCGAACGCGAACCAGTTCTGGTCGTGCGTCGTCAGGAATTGCTTGTGATAGTGGACCACAAGCTCTCCTTTTCTGTCGAGCAGTATCCCGGTGTTGAACACCTTATCCGCTTTCGGATCCCATTCCGTCATGCCGCTGGCGACGAACATATCGTTCTCGCGCGCGAGTTTCGCAAGGCTGCTGACAAAGCGCCCGTTGATTGGCTCCGCGACCTTTCGAGCGTGCGAAATTGAATCGTAAAGATATCCGGCGTTCATGCACTCCGGAAAGACGATAAGACGTACGTCCTGAAGGGCAGCCTGTTTCACATAGTGCTCGCAGATTCTAATATTCGCCTCGACGTTCCCGACCTCGGCGAGCGTCTGCACTGCGGCAGCGCGATATAGATAGGACTTCATGGGATGCTCCGTTAGCCTCGATAGCGACAGTTGATAAGACGGCGATGTGCGATTTGCTGATCGACACTGCTGCTTCTAAAGAGCAGTGTGCGTGCCGAAATTTGCCTCGTGCCCCCGTGCGGGTTCATTTTGGCGAAATCTGAAGGCGACAACGGGCGGATCGGTCGAGCGAGCAGGGCGCGTCCGCCCCGGGCGGACCGGGCTCCAGAGCATGATCCGGAAAAGTGTGAAGCGGTTTTCCGAGAGATCATGCTCAAACCACAACCTAAAGCGCGATGACGATTCATCCCAATCTCATCGCGCTTTAGGCTGCGCCCCGAGTCGCCACGGAAAGTGGCGTCTCGGCCCTTCGGGTAACGATCCCGTCGCGCAAGTAAGGAACTGCTGCGGCACTCGCGGGAGACACGGCTATCGCTATTACGGTCTTCTCACGTCGTGGCCGCTATTAAACCGGTCTCGTCGCTGCACTCGTTCCGGTGTGCCGGCTTTGCCGTCGCTATGCTCACGTTGACCGCTTGCGCTGCTTGGATGTGCTAACAGGGCGAGCGGTATGGATAAGCGTCGAATGCTGCGGCAACAGAGCGAATTAGAAAACGGTACTCCCGCCTCACACGGATCAACCCATTTTCAATGTCCACTATCCCGTCTTCGGCGAGTCTCGCCAAGCGTTCAGCTGAATCAAGAAACGAAGCCGGATCGGATCCGTAAGCAGCGCAGATTGCCGGCACGTCGACCTCTAGATCGCACATCAGTCGCTCGATGATCGCGCCTCGGACGCGGTCTTCGTGGGTGAGATGGCAGCCCTTTGATGTCGCCAGGCGGCCAGCTCTGATGTGCCGGCTGTAGGAACCCGCTGCGACTTCGTTCTGGACATAACCCTCGCCCAAGCGGCCGATGGCCGACGCACCAAAGCCGATCAGGGTTTTACAGGTGTCTGCCGAGTACCCCAGAGAGTTACGCCGCAGGCGACCGGTTTTCTGCGCCAGCGCGAGATCATCCTCAGGCAAAGCAAAATGGTCGAGTCCGATTTGGCGATAACCGGCAGCGACCAGCGTTTCGGCCACGGCCGCCGCCTGTTCGGCACGGGCAACGCTATCGGGTAGCGCTGCCTCGTTGATCAGGCGTTGATTTTTCCTGAAGGCAGGAATATGCGCGTAACTGAAAACCGCGAGCCGGTCGGGGCGCATGGCCACGGCCGTTGTCGCGGTTCGTACGGATGACTGCACCGTCTGCCTTGGAAGACCGTAGATCAGGTCGAAGTTGATGCGGCTTATTCCACGCTGGCGTAGATTTTCGACGGCGGCCGCCGTCTGCGCCTCAGTTTGAACCCGATTGATCGCTTTTTGAACAGTGGGATCAAAGCTCTGCACGCCGAGGCTCGCGCGGTTCACGCCGGCTGTTTCTAAAGCTTCGGCCATCTCGGCCGTGAATGTGCGCGGGTCGATCTCGATGGCAATGCTAGTCGATCTCCTGAATGCAAAATGGAGGCGCAAGTGTTCCATCAAGTCCAAGAACTCCGTTGGCTTGATGAGAGTGGGCGATCCCCCGCCGAAGTGTATGTCGCTCACGACTAACCCTTGCGGCACTAGCTTCGCGACCAAGCGGATTTCCTCACGCAGCACCGCCGAATAATCCTGGATCGGCGCATCCCGGTCAGTCATCGTCGTTGGAAAGCCACAGTACCAGCAAATCGAGCGGCAGAACGGAACGTGGAGATAGAGCGACACTGGCTCGGCGGCGGGCAGGCACCTCAGCCATGTCTCACAAGCCTTGGTACCGACCGCATCGGAAAACTGCGGTACGGTTGGATAGATCGTGTACCAAGGCAGGCGGGCATCAAAATACTTGTTTAAGGTTGAGGTATCCAACGGCCACTGTCCCCTGCCTATGTCAGCATCACCCTGCTCTCAGTCGCGATGAGCGGCAGGCGCTGCGCGATCAATCTTGAGATGGAAGCGCGCTGATGGTCCGCCCGGCGCGCAACGCATCTGAGTTCGAGTGCTCTCGGAGGCTTCCGGATAAGCACGACAGGGCCACTACAGCTCTTCCTGGCCGCGGTATTGAAACGGCCGTCCTTAGGTCGCGAGGTGGCGAGTACCCAGTCTTGATTGCGATGTTGCCCGCCGCCTCCTCAGGTGTCCGGATGAGGAAGTCAACGGCATCGTAATCCGATCTGCTGGAGTCGTAGTAGCGAACCTGTGTCCTTACTTCCAGTCGATCACGTCCGCTAAGTGTCAACCTTGCCGTTCTCACTGAAGACCCCGAGGTCCATTTAACTTCCAGGCTTCCATAGTCGAACTTGGAACCCTGCGTCTGCGCGATGCCCCAATCGCAGTCGGCCGGACGACATCTGCTCCATGCATGAACGAGGGCTTTGTCGAACTGCTGGTCGATCAATATGTGTGTGATGTTACCTCTGGTCGGATTCTCATTAGACCACTTTCCGGCAAAGTCGGCGATTGTCGCGCCACCGAGAGTGTGCGCCACCGGTGAGTCAGTGTGCTGGGCCCATGCCGGGTGGAGAAGCAGAACTGTGAGCAGTGTGACCGCAGATAATCGCAACATCTTCTTTGTCCTGTCAGTTTGACATGCAAAGTTGGCAACAACCATGCCAGCCAGCTGGACCAGCGAAATGGGGCGCTTGGAGCAGATCTCGCCTGCGCAGCTCAGCCGCGCCTCGTCGTAAGCCCGACAAGCCGGCGCATCAACAGAACGCGGATGTTAGATTCCTTACCTAACGTCTCTGGATTCGAGTGCGAGCTTGATGGTTGTGTAGGTGCTCACTGATGGCATGCCATGCCCTGTGCGATGACCAGTCGAACCGCGCACCAGCTCGCCACCCGAGTTGTCGCCTTACGTAGCGTGCGGCAGGTTCTTCGGTCAGACCGCCGATTCGCAAAAGTGAAGCGCCATCATCTGATGCCAACCAGAAAGCGCCTTTCCACTAATGCGAGGGGAGCGACGTGTCGCTATGGTCTTAGGCCAAGACGGCGAAGTCGATAGTCGAGTTTTGGTCTGCTGATCCTCAAAAGGCGCGCGGCGGCCGACACATTACCGTTTGCCTGGGCCAGCGCGGAGCGATAGGCGGCGACCTCCATCTCTGCAAACGACTTGTCCGGGGACGATGCGCCTCCGTTGACAAAGGCGGTGCTCTTGTCTTCCGTTGACGGTGGATCCACTCCAAGTAGCGGCATGCGTCCCAGTCGCCCTTCACTCGTGAGTTGGATTGAGAATGGTGGCAGCAGCTCTGAGCCGCTGAACAGATGTCCAATATCTATGATGCCGCCGTCGTCGGCATACACGACGCCGCGCTCGATCAGGTTCTGCAGTTCGCGGATGTTACCGGGATAATCGTATTTGAACAGCGCGTCGGTGGCGCGCCGGCTGAAGCCCATCAGGTGCCGGCCGTGCCGCGCGCAATAGATGCCGAGGAAATGCGCCATTAAGAGTGGGATGTCGTCGCGCCGCTCTCGCAGCGGGGGGATCGCAATCGGGAACACGCAGAGCCGGAAATAGAGATCCTGCCTAAAACGTCTGGCCGCGACCTCGGTAGTCAGATCGACGTTGGATGCCGCCACGACGCGGACGTCGAGCGAGATGGTCTTCGTGCCGCCGACGCGTTCGATCTTGCGTTCCTGCAGCGCCCGCAGCACTTTGCCCTGCGCCGAATAGGTCAGTGACGCGATCTCGTCGAGAAACAACGTGCCGCCGGAGGCGCGTTCGAAATAGCCGGCGCGCGAGGCAATGGCGCCGGTATAGGCACCTTTCTCCACGCCGAACAGTTCGGATTCGACAAGCTGTTCGGGGATCGCGGCACAGTTGATCGCGACGAAAGGACCGGTGCTGCGCCGGCTCATGGCGTGCAACTGACTGGAGAACAGCTCCTTGCCGACGCCGGATTCGCCGACGAACAGCACGGTGGCGTCGGTCGCCGCGACGCGCTCGAGCTGGCGGCGGGTCCGAACGAACGCAGCGGAGACGCCGACTGCGACTGTGTCGCTGTCGTCTGCGCGGGGCGGGCTTTCGGTCGTCGTGATCGGGCCCTTGCAGACCGCATGCACAGAGCGGCTCCTCCATTCCAGTCCGAAATAGTTGCGCTCAGGCGCGTCATCACCCCATGCATCTGCGTGCTGGCCGACCACCACGCAACGCGGCGCGCCCATGCCGACGCATTCGACTTCCCGAAAGATAACCGGCCAGCCGCACAGCTTGGTGGTATAGCCGGAGGGATAGCCAGCCTGTAGCCAGCAGACCGGCTCGCTGGCGAGGCCATAACTCGCGAGGTGCTCGGCCGCTTCCGAGGAGTCCTCCCAGAGGAATTCGCCGAAATAGGTGCACTTGTCGCGGTCGAATTCGAAATGCCGTGTGGTCACCTTGACGAAGCCTTCCAGCGTATGCACGCGCGGCCCGGCCGCGAGCGCGTGCGTGAGGTCTTCATTCGGGAAGCGCTTCCGGATCAACTCGGCGTCGCGCATGCCCTGCATGTAACCGACACGCATGAACAGCGCTCTCGCAGTTTCGACTCCGAACGCGTCGATGATCTCGCTGCGCAGGCGCCCGAGCACCTGCGACTGCATCAGCACCATCCGCTGGTCGTTGAGCCAGATGCGGCCGTCGCCGAGCGCGAAATGCAGTGACTCGGCGAGATCGTTGAAGGTCGGCGCGGCGCCGGTTTCGAGTTCGCTGCTGGCACCACGCGTGACAATCCGGGCCGCGCGGCGGGACGCCTCCGCCAGTGAAATCCGGGAGCCACGCTCCGCCATCTGGGCCTCACTCTTTCATTAAATGGTGAAATATCTTCCGGAGGGGACTTCATTATTTCAGGAAAATCGGACGATGGAAGTCCTATCGCGTTGAACCTCCCCATGTTGGCTATTGTCACCTAAGTATTTGGTTTCGCGTAGTAATTTCAATAATCGAGTGGCCGTCTAAGGGCGGTTGGCACCAGCCTTGCTAACTGCTGAGCCGCTCGCGGGAGGAAGCGAAGCAAGAGGACCGGGTCACGGTCTCGACCAGGACTGCGGCGCGTGACGATTGCCACGCGGCGTCCAGCAAACGGTCTTGCACCTCTTTCTCCTCAGCACGGCAAGCCGCGGTCGCAATGACCGAACAGTCAATCGATCCGCATCAGGCGGAGGGGAGGAAATTTTGATGAACATGCAGGCCCGTGATTTCATTGCCGTCGACCGTTGGCGCGGCAAGGCGTTCCTGGGGGAATGGAGTACAACTGATGGCGGCGTGATGGAGATCAGCAATCCGGCGACCTGCGCGGTGCTCGGTTCGGTCGGCATCGCCGATCCGAGGGACATCGCCAAGGCCGCGCGCGAAGCGCGCCAGGTCCAGCCGGCATGGGCTGCGAAGCCGCCCCAGGAGCGCGCGGCGATCCTCAACAAAGCCGCTGATCTGCTCGAGCAGAACGGCGAGGAGTTGATCGGCTGGATCATGCGCGAGAGCGGCTCAATCCAGCCCAAGGCCGCGATCGAGATCGAGCATGGAGCGGCTTTCGTGCGCCACGCGGCGGCGATCGCGATCGAGCCCAATGGGATCGTGCTGCCGTCGATGGAGCAGGGGCGATCGAACACCGCGAAGCGCGTACCCCACGGCGTCGTCGGCGTGATATCGCCGTTCAACTTCCCGCTGGTCCTTTCCATCCGCGCCATTGCCGCCGCGCTGGCGGTGGGCAATGCCGTAGTGCATAAGCCCGATCCACGCACCGCGGTCTCCGGCGGCATCATCATCGCCCGCATCTTCGAGGACGCGGGACTGCCCAGAGGCGTGCTGCAAGTCGTGCCGGGCGGCGCGGCCGCGGGCGAGGCGATGTGCGCCGATCCCAACATCGCGATGATCTCCTTCACCGGATCGGCGGAGGGCGGCAGCAAGGTCGGCGAGGTCGCCGGCCGTCATCTCAAGAAAGTCCAGCTCGAACTCGGCGGCAAGAACTCGCTGATCGTGCTCGACGATGCCGATGTCGACGTCGCGGCCTCCAACACTGCCTGGGGTGCGTTCCTGCATCAAGGGCAGATCTGCATGTCGACCGGCCTCGTGCTCGTACAGGCGAGCATCGCTGACGCGCTGGCGACGAAGGTCGCCGAGAAGGCGCGACATCTGCCCACGGGCGATCCATCGTCGGGACAGGTTGCGCTCGGTCCCATTATCAGCGACGCGCAGGTGGCGAAGATCCAGGCGATCGTCGACGATGCAGTGGCGAAGGGCGCGCGGCTGCTCGCCGGAGGCGGCCACGACGGACGCTACTACCAGGCGACCGTGCTGGCCGGCGTGAAGCCCGGCATGCGCGCGTTCGAGGAAGAGATCTTCGGGCCCGTCGCCTGCCTCGTCAGCTTCGCAAGCGACGATGAAGCGGTCGAGCTTGCCAACCGCTCCGACTATGGCCTCGCTGCCGGCGTGATTTCCGGTTCGCTCGCACGCGCGCGCACTGTGGGCGATCGCCTCGCTGTTGGCCAGCTCCACATCAATGACCAGACTGTCAATGGCGGGCCGTTCGCACCGTTCGGCGGGCGCGGTCGTTCCGGCAATGGCAGCCGGATCAGCGGTCCGGCAACCTGGGAAGAGTTTACGCAATGGATGTGGACCTCGGAGAAGCCGCAGGCGACTCCCTATCCGTTCTGATCCGCCGCACCTCGTGCAGTTTCCCCGCGCCCGCGCGCTAGAGCGTGATCCGGACCCGAAGGGCCGCGTTAGTGCAAAGTGTGCAGCGGTTTTCCCTCGCGAGGAACGCAGAACGCGTTTGCGCGGAGATCATGCTCAAACAAAAACCTAAAGCGCGATGACGATTCATCCCAATCCGCGCTTTAGGAGCATCCCACCTTTCAATTCCTCACCTCCGGAGACCAAGATGAAGATCCGCGCCGCTGTCGCCCGCGAAAAGGGGGCACCGCTGAGCCTTGAAACCATTGACCTCGAGGCCCCGCGCCCTAACGAGATTCTCGTCAAGGTAAAGGCCACGGGCGTCTGTCACACCGATATTGTCGTCCGCGACGGCATGCTGCCGACGCCGTTACCTGTCGTGCTCGGTCACGAAGGCGCGGGCGTCGTCGAAGCGGTCGGCGCTGACATCACCAAGGTGAAACCCGGCGATCGCGTGGTGATGACCTTTAATTCCTGCGGCGCGTGCCCGAGCTGCCAGGACCACGCGATCAGCTATTGCCATGAATTCTTCCCGCGCAACTTCTTCGCACAGCGCGCGGATGGATCCAGCGCGCTGTCGGCGCAGGGAGCGCCGATCAACGGCAACTTCTTTGGCCAGTCGTCATTCGCGACCTATGCGCTTTGCCACGAGGTCAATGTGGTGAAGGTCACTTCCGACGTCCCGCTCGAGCTGCTTGGGCCGCTCGGTTGCGGCGTGCAGACCGGCGCCGGCGCGGTGATCAACGCGCTGAAGGTTTCCGCCGGAAAATCCTTCGCGGTGTTCGGATCCGGATCGGTCGGATTGTCAGCGCTGATGGCGGCGCACGTGGTAGGCGCCACCACCATCATCGCGGTCGATGTCAACCCGGCAAGGCTCGAGATTGCGAGGTCGCTCGGGGCCACCCACGTGATCGATCCGCGCCAAACCAATGTGGTCGAGGCGATCATGCGGATCACCGGCACGGGTCTGAATTTCGCGCTCGACACAACCGGCCTGCCTGCGGTGATCCGCAACGCCGTGGAGAGCCTTGGCCCGCGCGGCACCTGCGGCATTCTCGGCGCATCTACGTCGGATGCGGAGATCGTGCTCAACGAGACGCATTTCATGAGCGCCGGCCGCCGCCTGATCGGCATCGTCGAGGGCGACTCCAATCCCGCTGTCTTCATTCCGATGCTGATCGATCTCTACCGCAGGGGCCGTTTCCCATTCGACAAGCTCGTCAAGTTCTACACGCTCGATGAGATCAACACTGCGATCCATGATTCGGAGACCGGCGCCGTAATCAAACCGATCGTGCTGATGAACTGAACACAAGGTCATTTGTAGCGGCGAGGGGCCGAGCCGAGCTCCTCGTCCGCCGGACCCAGTTCCAAATGGGCCTTCTCGACGTCTTGCTGCGGATTTCTGGTAGTCTGAACGCTCCAAGAAGGCATTTTCGTTGCATTTTCTCTTCTTTCGGAGGATTTTCGCCATCGCACAGGATCTTGACGGCGAAATTCATCTCAAAGTGGCCGGTTATGCGATACGACCGAATAGACGCGCGCATCCTCGAGATCGTGCAAAAGAACAACCGCCTAACTTCAGATGTAATCGGCGAAATGGCCGGACTTTCTGCCACCGCATGTCAACGACGACTGAAGAGGCTCCGTTCGGAAGGCATCATCGAAGCTGATGTCTCAATCCTATCGCCGAAGGCGGTAGGACAACCGATTCAGATGCTTGTGCTGGTGACCCTGGAACGGGAGCGTTCGGACATAATCGATAAGTTCAAGAAGGCTATCAAATCGTCCGTCCAAGTCGTCAATGGATTTTACGTCACAGGCGACGCCGACTTTGTCCTCTACGTTACCGCGGGCACCATGGAAGAATATGAGCAGTTCACGCGGCGCTTCTTCTATGAGAACACGGACATTAAGGGCTTTAAAACGATGGTCATAATAGATCGCGTAAAGGCGGGCTTCGCCATTCCTGTTGAGGAGCCGCCTGAGGATTGACAAGGAATCGCAGCCCACGAATCTTTGACGCTGCAAGTAACAAAGCCGCAATCCCCGGATACGTTGCGACTCCGGGCAGCTCGAGGTCATGTGAAGTCAATAAGACGCCGAGATGCCCGCTCTGATGCATTGTCCTTGAGGCCTCGTTCATCGTAAGCGCCGCGAACTTGTTCTCTCTCTCGCTTCGACAGCTTACGCAAGATCCCATTCTATTGTCTGACGAACGCACGCGCACAGAAACTCCACCTGCCGCGTCGCATCGAAGAACCGGTAGAAGTCTCCCGTATCGTTGAGAACTTCGACGTTGCCGCTTGGCGTCGCCTCCACCGGGTGCAAGAAAGCTGCCTGCCCGAATAGCTCTCAAGCACGTTTGCGATCCGGTCGAGGATGGCCGAGGACAGAAGAAAATGCACGCCCGCCGGGTTGGATCCCCGACGTGCCAGAAACTGATGCATCAGATAGCGATGAATGCGCCCGTTTTTACAGCGAGACCCTTGCCAACAAAACGTCATAGAGATCAACCTTCGGAGGGACCGGTTCACATAGGCAATCGCTCGGCAACACTGCGCTCTCTCGGTCCCGATCAGAAGACGGGAAAAGAGCCGGCGATCAAACCCACCTGGTATAAGAAGCAGGCAGGATGCCGGAAATACACCGAACTGATCCTTGTGTTTTGGCTTCCAATAGGTTCTAAGCTCGTTACTTCTTCATAACCTCCGCGTGAACAGGAAAGCGATTCGTGCGGTTTTGCCGTACTCGAACGAGTCACGGAGCCGGCGTATTTCACGCATTTGAATTGTTCTGTGCTTTCAAAGGAGATCAGCGTGGCTAAGATGACCAAGAACCAGCTAATTGACGTAATTGCTCAAGGAACGCAGATTTCCAAGGCTGACGTAAAGGCAGTCATCGAGCAGATGGCGACTGTAGGCTACAATGAGTTGAACCAGTCCGGTGAGTTCGTCATTCCCGGCTTCGTCAAAATGTCGGTCGTGAACAAACCTGCTACCGAAGCTCGCAGCGGAGTCAATCCCTTCACTAAGCAGCCGATGGAATTCGCGGCCAAGCCGGCCAGCAAATCGGTTAAGGCGTCACCGCTCAAGGTTGCTAAAGACGCAGTCGCGATAAGATGAAGCTCCCGCTCTCTGTGGATAGCCTCACGCGCGTGTGCCAAGGCCGTCGGCCTGACAGTTCAGGAAAAAACAATAGCTCGGAAAATGAATGCTGAACCGATTCTGGCTCGAAAGTGGCGTGGTACGGTTTCCCCTGCGCTGCGGTTCCTGCCGATCTCACGAGGAGTTCATCACCGAACGATTGTTGTAGCTCACCACCCAGGAGGCGAAAACGTAGTCAACGCGAGGGGTTTTCGTGGGACGCCCTGGCCTAGCCTCGTGGGCGATACACCGCAGCCGTAGCGCGGGCTCGATGTGCAACTCGAATGGAATTCACTGAGAACGAGTCTCGGCGTGCCTAGCGTCGACCAGTGATCGCGGATGCACAGCGACTTTCAGTCTCCCCCGCGTCCTTCTGAGATGATATCGCGCTGTCCGCGCTGCGCCTGACCGTTGCCGCAAGTAGCGCATGGACGGGAAACAACGCGATGCATGCAATCCCAATGGCGATGTGGAGCCACCGGGCCGGCTCCCGGGTTGCTTCGCCTCCGTAGTAGAGCGCGAGACCTGTCATCGCGAGCAAGACAAGCATGGCGAGCGTGGTGCCGCCGGTCCATCGTTTGCGGCGCCGGTACCAGCCCGACCGCACGTGCAGCGGCAGCAGCGAGCCGATTACGATCAAAACCGCGTAGGCCGAGACGCCATGGAGCATCAACAGCAACCGTTCGGTTTCACTGGGCTCGGCGTCGATGAGGTCGTGCAGGACGAACCAGGCGACGCCGCTCAGTGTGACCACCGCGGTTGCGGTCCAGACGGCGCTCTTTTGAACAAAGCCGAGGCGCATAGATCAGGCCGCCATCGACTGGAGATCACCGCCGCTGATGAAAGCCGTTGCGCCGAAGCGAGCGAAGCAGGGATGCTGCGGCTCGCCGCTCTGGACCAGGACCTTTGTTAAAGCGTCCGCGACGATGCAGCTTGGTGCGACGACCGAATAGGCTCGTCTGTCCGTTGTGGAGCCCGGCGATTCCTGCGCTCCGTTCCGGCCGACAGTGGCGATGGAAGAGGAGGTCGCAATGGCGCCGTTGCGCAAAAATCCGGCCTGCAGCAAGCCCCGGCCTGGAACGTGCACATGGATCGGCTGGTCGATCTCGCCCGTGACGCGCAGGTCGCCGCCGGCGTTGACAGTCGCGCATCGAACGCCCGCTGCGCGAAGCGAGGCGATGGCGCGATCCACCGCGTAGCCCTTGGCTATTCCGCCAAGGTCGATCGCGACCGGTGCCGTCAATCGCACGGACCGATCCTCCGACAGGCGGACTGCGCTGAAGTCGCCCTCACAGACATGGTCGAGCTCGTCGGACGGCAGCAACTCGCGGCGCATCAGCTCGAAGCCGACCGCGCAGTCGAACAGGCCATTGCTTGCGGCGTGAAACGCTGCTGCGTGACGCAAAACGCGCGCCGTCCAGGGATGGACCGCCACGGGCCTCCGGAACGCCTCGCGATTAATGCGTCCGATGTCGCTACCTGCATCGTGGAAGCTCATCAAGTGCTGAACCAGCGTCACAGCCTCGAATGCGCAGGCTATCGCTCGTTCAGCGTCGGCTTGTGCGACGCCATCGACCTCGATCTCCACGATCGTGCCCAGCATCGGTCGTGCACGCCTCATGGCTACTGCCCCTTGAGACTCTGGTACTGCCCGACGACGCGCCTCACGCCATCAGTGATGTGCTTGCACGACAAGGTCGCGCCGCTGATGTTCTTGATATCGACATCGAGCTGCAGCGGCGAGCTCGCGCTCTTGCCTATGAATTGCGAGCGCCACGAGGCCTCGCGAACCTCGTAGCCATAGGACTCGTTGTATTCGAGGATCTCGATGTGCTTGACCGCGCCGCCAGCGGTGATGCCGACGGCGTATTTGATGTATTCGTGCTTGCCGAGTACGCGGTCGATCACGACGATCCCGCCCGAGTCGGCGCGGAAAACTCCCGCGCCGCCGCCGGGGGAAAACGATGCGCCGGGAAAGATCGACTGCATCGCCTGCTGTTCACTCATATAAACGTTGGCGCTGGCCGGCGCGATCAAGACGATCGCCGCCGGCGTTGAGAGGAGTGGCGTCCACTTCATGCTGCTTGCCTAGAAATGCCGGAGCTCATTTCACGGCGAACGGCACGCCGAGACGGAACATCACCTCATCGCGTGCATGTTCATCGCCGTAGATGCGCCCATGCTTCACCACAGACGCCTGGTCCTCGTTGTAGGTGATGACCATCGGAAGCTGATGGCGCCAGGCCAGCGTCCACCAGAATTCCTTCTGGGCGTAGTGGATGACGGGTCCGGCAAAGAACGCGGAATGTTCGGGATTGTTGAACCAGTAGCCGGTAAACTCGTTGTGGACGCGGGTCTCGAAGCCGATCATCCAGTTCGGCATCACGAGATAGGACATGCCGAAGCTCACGTCGATCGGCGACGCTCTTTCGATCGAGCCGTCGGCGTAGACCCCGCGCTCATGCATGCCCATGATGTTGATAGCGGCAATGAGGCGATCGTCCAGGAAGTTCTTCTGCAAGATCACCCGCCATTCCAGCTCCTTCTCTTTCGGCCCGATCTCCGGTTCGATGTAGAGCGCAAGCCCGATCGGATCGGTCACGGGATTGAGAACCTGGTAGATGGCCTCGAAGGAAACTGAATCGAAGCGAGTCTTCTCGTAACGCGAGTATGGGTCGAAGGAAGCATCGAGAAACTGAGTAACGCCTGGTCCGCCCGTCGTCCCGTCGAAGCCGTTGCGGAAGGCGTTGGCATAACTCCAGTTGAAATAGCCGGAAATCTGCAACTGGTTGGTGAGGCCGTATTCGATCTCCTCCTTGTTCTGCATGAAAAAATACTGCCCCTGAGACTGCCCTGACTGCATAAACGATTTGTGTTCGTATTCAAACGTGCCCTGCGGATGCACATCGGCGGTGTAAATCCAGCCGAACGGTGATTCGCCCGCGCGTGCATGACAAGTGCCCAGCATCGCAGCTGCCGCGCAGATCGGTCCCACTAATCGCTTCACTGTTGTCCCCATCAGAGAAATGCCTGTGGGGCTCGGCCTACAGTGACAGACGAACGGGTGACAATGCGCCTCAGCTCGGAATCGATCTAAACGCGCCAGCGGCTTCAATCATAGGGACGCCTAGCGCCACTTCGTAAAGCTTCGGGAAAGGTAAGTAAGTGAGCAATAAGAGCGGTTTACTCGTTATGTCTGTTTCTTCCCGATTGTGATTTGAATGATTCTCGTTTTGACAAATTCCAACTCGGGCGCGCGGCTCAGCTTGAGGTCAGTCGCCTTTGACCATGAGCTCGCGTTCGGGACGCAGGTATCAAAATCACAACTTGAACCGAATGTCGGTATCGGTCATTGCGCCTCAGGGATTTGGGACGTCGCCAGATCGGTGTGCAGGGGTCTCGCGCAAGCGGCGGGTTGTCCACATGGCGCTCGGCACGAGACCTGGTTCCGTCTTCAGGTGGTTCTTCAACAACTTTCAGCAGCGGAGTTCCGATCGGACGTAGTGCATAGACGCCTACCAGCGGCACCTACGTGACCGAGCCACCAAGCCACCCAGCACTGAAATGGCTCACCGCGACGTCTCATGCGGTCTAGGTCAAAATGCTCGACGTGCTTCGGCAGGGCCTGAGAGATGATCAAGGCAACGTCGGCGCCGCAACGGCGTTGATCATCACGCAGCTTTGCCAACCAGCCATCGCTCCAGGCTTCTTGGCGTCCGCGAACCAGATGCCGAAGGGGAAAGAGGTCGACGAGGTTCAGAAGTCACGCAACGCCAGCGGTTGAAGCTGGTTGATGACGTTGATGCTGCCATTCGTGCCCAAGTGACGCCCAACAAGTCGGTCACATACCTATCTCGGGATTGATTCCGTGAGCAATGCCAGCGCCGCACGCGGCGTTCGCGCGGCATGCTGGTCGGTCGGTTTGCTCAAGGCGTCTTAAGCGGCAGGCGTCGACCATTGCTTATCTTGATCGAGCAGTGCGCCGATGCGGTCGGCTGATACTGGCCGACCGATGAGATATCCTTGGACTTCATCACAGCTGGTTTGGCGCAAATACCCGAGCTGCTCGGTAGTCTCGACGCCTTCCGCGACAACGCCAATGTGCAGATCCTGCGCCAACGTGATTATTGATTTTACGATCGCCGCGCAATCCGGCCGTGTCAGCATGTCGCGTATAAAGGACTGATCGATTTTGATGCGGGTGTAAGGCAATTTTAGCAAATAGGTCAGCGACGAAAATCCCGTTCCGAAATCGTCGAGCGCCACCGTCACCCCCAGTTGCAGCAGTGAATTCAGGATCGATGATGCCGGCCCGTACTGTGAAATCAGCATCGACTCCGTTATTTCGATTTCAGGACGGCTAGGGGCAACTCTGGCCTGCGCTAGGGCCTGCACGATTGTTTGCAGGATGCTAGTGTTATGGAATTGAGCTGCAGAAAAATTCACGGCGACCCTGAGATCAGAGGGCCAGTTCGACAGCGTCGAGCAGGCGCGTCGGACCACCCACTCACCGATCGGGTGAATCAATCCGGTTTCCTCGGCAATTGGAATGAACTCAGCCGGCGAAATGACTCCCCGGACAGGGTGTTGCCACCGCAGCAAGGCCTCAAAGCCGGTTACTCGGTTCTCGCGAATATCAAGGAATGGTTGGTAGACGAGAAAAAGCTCGTCCCTCGCGATTGCCTCCTCCAGATCCCGTTGCAGCGTCCTTCGATCGCGCGCTGATTTGTCGTCGCTGACCTCAAAGAAGCGAACCGTCCCGGGCCCCGCTTTTTTTGCGCGATAGAGCGCAAGGTCGGCATTTTTCAGGAGCTCATGAGGCGTATCGCCGTCGCGCGGCGCTAACACGATTCCGACACTCGTCGTGCCCGCTATCTCGCATCTTTCGATCAGGAATGGCTCGCCGAAAGCGCCGACGAAGAGCTCGGCGATTTCCAACGCATCTTCTACTTTGGCCAGGTTGGTCATGATGAGCGCAAACTCGTCCCCGCCGATCCGCGCGACAGTATCGGTCTCACGCGCGCAGCGCTGCAGTCTTGCCGCGGCCTGAATGAGAAACTCATCTCCTGCGGGGTGGCCGAATTTGTCGTTCACTTCCTTAAAGCGATCGAGATCAAGGAGAAAAACCGCGAATTCCTCGCCCGAGCGAGCCAACCCCTTGAGCGCAGCTTCGAGGCTTTCGTTGAAGGCGAAACGGTTCGGCAACTGAGTCAGGGGATCTCGCCGGACCCTCCTTTCGGCCTCCAATTGAGCAATGGTGCGTTTCGTGAATTCGAAAGAATGGGCGAAAACGCCGCGCAGAAGCACGAAGCCATAGGCCACAACAAGGATAGCGACGAGGAGATAGACGAAATCGCCATTTCTGCCGAGGCAGATTGCCGTACCCACAAAAATCGGAGCCGTGAATGCAACCGCCGCCACCGGAATCGTAGCGAAGGCGAATGCTCCGCCCGCGAGCATCCCGGAGCAAAGACATGTAATCACGAGTTGACCGCCATTCGAGGCGTCGGCGAAGAACGCCACCGGAACGACCGCCCAGGCGGTTCCAAGAACGAGCGCATTTCGCACCAGCCGATGCATGGCCTGTCGGGAGACGAACTGCGGCTTCGTAATCCGTCGTGATAAACGCGCCTTCAAGCCTATCGATAACGCGGCGCAAACCACGGCAGCTGCCCAGATCAGGGCATAGTTTCGGCTGGGCGAGTACCAGAGAGCAATCACGAGCACCGTCGCATTGCAGGCGTTGGCCAGCATTATGCCCAGGAAATAACGTGCCCTGCGACCGCTTCATCAGTCGCCGGGCCGCCGAAAGCCGCCAGATCCCCCGCGAGTAGCTTCGAGAGATACGAGCTCAGATATGTCCTCATCTGGGACTCCCGCAGGACTGGCTCTAACGTTGCCGCCAGCGCTGGAAGGTCGCGGCAAACATTTGAGAAAAGATAAATTCTTGAAGTTCGCCACGTCCGCGCGGCATGGGTGGCCGAACTCATTATTTAGCGATGGCTAAGGCGGGGCCGAGAGCTGGGCCGCCCCCGTGTCCTCTATCACCGCAAACGCGGGAGCACAGTTCTGTACGTTGCGTACTGACCTGCGCCTTTAATCGATCGCCGAATTCGGCTGACCGCCAATTAGACGGTGGCGCGGTACGATCGACAGTGCTCTGCGAAGATGAGATGCGCGAACGCATCGTAAGTTACGGCCGCCTGCGCCGACGATTTTCTCTGCGATGAGATCGGTATGACGCAGCTTGTGCGCGACATCTCGCCGCTTTCCCGCGCCATATCCGATAGAACGAAGCATTCCTGCGGGTTCGCCGCAAGAAGCGCACGATACGAACGCAAACGCCGATGTGTTTCGAGACAAGCCCTTCAGACGGGTCTGGCCCGGATGAATTTTAAGGGCATTGTCGAGGTTAACACTAACTCCGCTCTGTCGGAGCGGCGGACAAAGCGATCCTTGTTAGAGCGATCTAGATGATGGATTGCAGTGCGGCTCGCACTCAAACTGGAAGTGAAATGTGACGATTATGCTAGCCCTGCTAGGGAGCGCAATCATCGGACTGGCGACGGGTCTGTTCTTTCGGGTCTGGTCGATGATGCTAGCATCTCCGGCGACCGCGGTCCTCGCCGCGATTTTTCTTCAGGCCTCCGGCTTTGGCTTCTTTGCTGGCGTATCCGTCGTCATCGGATGCCTCGTTGTCGGCCAGATCGCCTACCTGCTGGCAGCGTTCTGCGTGCATAAGGGAGACATCTCAGTTCAGGACGAAGCCTACGGCGATCCAGGCGAACACCGCCATCAGGATGTCGGCGACAAGCACTAGTAGCGCAAGGCCCGTCCAGGGCGGCAGTTTTCGGCGCAGCCGGAGGGTTTTTCGCCGTGTCAGCAGACGGCCCACTAAGAACGGGAGCGCGTACCCGACAGCAATGCCAGACGCACTTCTTTGAAACAACATGGATCCCATTGCGGCACACCTTTCAATGCTAATGGTCGGTTTACCGTTTCATCAGCAAGAGCAGTGCCAGTGCGAAGCATGGGCGGCAGCGGCGCGGCGGAAATGACAGCGTCGGAAGTGTGGCACGCAATCTATCGGGGCGCGTAACAGTGGGTATCAATTGAAGGCGCGCGATTCGCTGCCAAGCCGGCGGCCCGCAGTACCGGGGAACAGGAAGTTGACTGGTGGCTGTAATCCTAACGCAACACGGCCGTGCGCCCGAGCGGGTAACCTTGAGCCGTTACCTTAACTTCAGCACGATGTTGCAGCTCCCGACACAAACCGCATTCTAGGTGACGCTCGCCGTCTGACGAATTGCCGCCAGAATTTCAAGGGTAGCACGAGCCGCCGACGATATTGGCTGGAAAAACCGGCGGCTCACTCCGACGGCACCGTCCCAACGCCGCCCGTGCTAACGGAACTGTGCTGAAGCCGGATTCCGGCGCACTTCTTAAGACGCGCGATGATTCACGGCGTGGGCAACAGAGATTTTGTCGACTAATCGCAGTGTGCGTGTGGTACGGTCTGATCGCTTTACGTGGGTATGGAGATCAGTAACGGCAGTGTATTTGGTCACTCGGGATTTGAATAAACACAAGGCGAACTACGCGCGGTCTCGACAGAATCTGATCGATCATATTTAAAGCTCACATCAAGGATGAGGGCCTGGATCTTTCAAGCGGCGTCGACAGCTGAGGCGCTAGACGCCGACATCCGACGACACATGGACAAAAACGACAGGCTCATTGTCGCGAGACTGGTGAATGATCAGCTCACGGCTTGTTGTGTAAGAGGTCTGGGGCTGGATCAAGCCTCGCATTAACTGAAGGCATAACGCCTCAGGTGCAAGCCCGAGTGGCAATGTAAAGCAAAAAAATGGGTTCATGGGACGGACTTAGCCCTGGCCAGTTCTTGGCTCGAGTGGGGTTTTCAGTCGCTATCACGGCCGCCGTTGTCGTCGGGACTTTCCTCGCAATCCGATATATGGCGGGCTTTTATCGATGATCGGTCCGGGCGCGGTGCTCAAGCATTTCAGCCCGTGAGCTCTTTCGGTGCCCAGCACTTCCGCGGTGACCTGAGACGGGATCTCCATTATACTAATGCCGAGGCGCATGGAGAGTGTAGCGACGGCAAAGGACCCTGACGACCTCGGGCGTATCGCAGAAATCGAAATCGACGAGTCGGCTGCGATCTCAGTTGAGCAGATCGACGACGAGATCAACGTCGCTATCGCGAGCATTGTGGGCGTTCATTTTCATTCTGGATGCTGAACCATAAAGCCGGTTTTGCGCTGACTTCATCGCCTGAGGGCGTCAAAGTCAAAATCTCTGGGATATTCTCATCGCGGTGCCCTCACGGACCGCTCGTCTCCTGCAGTCAGCCCTGCCGTTGTTGCACTATTAGAACTTTACAACCAGCCGCCGTTTGAGCGATGATGCGGTCGTAAGCCGTGCAAGATCGACCGTTAGCCAGCATAGATGGCTGATTCATTTTCGTCGGTCGGCCCATATGATTCGTCAAAGTAGTTGCGACGGCCATGGAGCAGGTCCACTTACCCGGGGCAAATTCGGCCAAGCCGTTTCAAGTCGGATTGGCTCTGGCTGGCGCTATCTCGGCAGGAGCTTATACCGCCGGCGTGATCGACTTTCTATTTCAGGCGCTCTCGGAATGGGAGGCAAATCGCGGTAAAGCCGACGTGCCGCAGCATCGAGTCGTCCTGAAGGTCATCGCGGGTGCTTCAGCCGGCGCCATCACCGGTGCTCTCGGCGCGATTGGTCTCGCGCGCGGATTGGACCATTGCCCGTTTGAGCCTGGGTATTCCGAGCGATGCTATCCGGATTGGTATCCCGAGCGTCAAAAGGCCAAATGCGTACTTCCCGCATTGCGCAGGACCTGGGTGGAATTGCCGGCCATGATCTCTTCCGACGGGGACGGGGGTCTGCTGGGAATGGAGGACATCAGCGCAATTTCCGCCCAAGAGAGGCCGATCCTTCGCTCGCTGCTCAACGCATCGTTGCTGGACAAGATCAAGCGGATCGCGATCGAGCCGGCGTCCGAGCCGGGAGTAGTTGCGCCGCCGGTCGCCTTCATCGCCAAGGATCTGCATGTCTACATCACCGTCTCCAATCTCCGCGGCATTCCATTTCGGGTCGCTTTTGGCCGCAACAGCTACGGCATGCAAACAATCGGCGATCGAATCCACTATGTGGTTCGCGATCTCGGCAGCTCGGATTTGAGCGAGCCTGGCTCCTGGTGCGAGCAGGATAGCCATCTACCGATTTCGGTAAAGACGTTGCCAACGCGCCGCGGCGAAGACCTGCGCGAGTGGGATCTGTACGGAACGTCGGCACTTGCCTCAGGCGCCTATCCGGTCGGGCTTGCCTCGCGGAAGCTTGGCTTTGCCTGGGACCAGTACCTATCGCGCCGCTATCCGATCCCCAGTGGACTGGGCGTCAATATCCAGCCTGACTTTCCGCTCGGCGTCCAGGCTGCGTCCGGAGTTTTTGCATTTGAAAGCGTGGACGGCGGCCTCGTCAACAATGACCCGTTCGATTACGCCCAATACGCCCTGTTTGGAGGGGCAGCCAAAGAGCCCGAGAAGGGGAGCAGCGTCGAGCGCGCCATTGTCATGGTGGCGCCATTCCCGGAGCCGCCGCAGTTTCTGCCCGAGGGGTCTCCTTCGCCCAGCGTCACGGCCATCCTTCGTGTCCTGTTTCCGTCGTTGGTCAACCAGGCGCGATTCCGCGCTTCCGAGCTTGCGCCGGCGGTGAGCGATCGGGACTTCAGCCGCTTTCTGATTGCTCCGCTGCGCCGGATTCCGCGAACCGACGCCAATAAGCCCGAAGGTCCCCTCGAACGCTACGCGATCGCGTGCGGGCTGGTTGGCGGCTTCGGGGGATTTTTGGACGAGCAGTTTCGCGAGCACGACTTCCAACTCGGTCGCCGCAACTGCCAGCATTTCCTGCGCAGCAGCTTTCTGCTGCCCGCTGACAATGTGATCGTTGGCAAGCGCGGTGCAACGCAGCCGCAGCCCATCATTCCGCTCGTCGGCTCCGCAGCCGCCCCTATTCCTCTGCCGAAATGGCCTCGAATGACCGAGGCAGCCTTCGACCAACTTCGCGATGCGATGGCCAAGCGCATCGATCTCATTGCTCCGCATTTCATCGACGCACAGACTCAGAGCGTTAAGCTGCGACTCGCGCTGAAATTCGGCTGGAAGCAGTTCCTGCGCAACCACGTCGTTGCGTTCGTGCAACAAACGATACTCGCCGATCTGGTACGGCGAGGCCAGATCGCAGGCTGGGATGCGCCGGTGAGCATCGGGGCGACGGCCCCTTCGTCGGAAGATGTTGCGGCGATAATGGCCGAATTGATCAATCCAGCATTCGACTATCGAACGCCGCAAGGCATTGCCAAGGCAACTCGATTGCCGGCGCCGGCGGTAAGCCAGATCCTGGAGTTGCTGTCGCGATCCGAAGTTCCGGCCTCGATCCGCGCCTGGGGCCAAAATGGTCAGTACACACTATACGCTCGCAGCCCCAACTTTTTCGAGAGATGGCGATACACTGCTTGGCTCCCACGCTGGTGGAATGCACCGAGGGTAAATTGAGCAACACCGACACCTCAGAGTCAGTCTACGTGCCACGGTCCCTGACCGTGCGCGACGTGATCAAGATCGTGTTGCCGGACGGATCGCGCGGCGGCCGGCGTTGGGACCTGGTCTGCGAGTGGCCGCCCGATCTTTTCGCGGCGGTTGCCTCCATTACCGAGCGATCCGGCCTGTACTCACAGCAGATGTTCACCTCCTGTTGGGACACTGAATTCGAGTGCAAGGATGCCTGGATTGCATATGTGCGTAGGATCGGGCAGAAGTGGGCCGACACAGATTCCCCTCCAAAGGAAGTCCAGGTGTTATGGCGGAATCTGATCCGCAATTATGGACGGGCTTCAATCGACGATCCCTCGCCGGGCGCGCTACCGTGGAAGAAGATCGTTTTCGAGCTGCTCGTGATTGCGGACGAGGCTTGTGCAGGTATCGGCTTCTTGCCCGATTCCGCCGACGCCAGCGCCGTTCAGTATGCCGTCTATGCGGACTATGTTGAATGGTCGAGACGGAGCAGCATCAATCCCAATCATGTTGGAGGCATTCTTCTTCCGCACTTGCCGGTTAGCTTGTGTATTCACGTCCCGCGCGGCCTCTTGTGTGTGCAGCCTAAAACGGTGACGCCTGCTGTAGGTTGTACGCTGCGCTCGCTAACGCATAATCTTGCCTTGCTACCATCGGTAGGCAACGTGCGGACATCCTGGTTCCCGCCAGTTGACACGCGAAAGCATACTGAACCCTTCAACATTTTGGTCGTGCCGTTTCCGTTTTCAATTCCTGGCCGAAGCTTCTTGCCGGTCGTGGAGAAGTTTCCGGCCGGCGATCGCGTTTTCACGCTTGATCCCGACAAGTGGATGAACCGCGACCCCAGTGGACGGCCAACGGGTGTGTCGCCGCGCGATTTCGCTGATTTTCTCCACGGGCTCATCAAAGTCGCAGCATCCGAGCTGGAGCCCGTTCACGCGATCGTATTGCCGGAAACCGCTCTGCGGCTGGAGTTCGCGAACGAGGTCGCCGAAATCCTGGCGGCTGACACGAAACTGGACATGCTGCTGGCGGGCGTTCTGAGCGACCATGATGGCAGTCGAAACCTGGCTGCCATGTATCTCCTGAGAAATAAGAGGGTATCTCAGAGATGGTTTCAGTCCAAGCATCATCGCTGGTGTCTCGATGGCGGCCAGATCCGCCGCTATCATCTGGGTCACGTTCTTGATCCGCATTCGAAGTGGTGGGAGCGGATCAATGTCAGCGATCGCGCTTGCTACATCGCATCCTTTCGCTCCTACGCGACCTTGTCGGTGCTCGTGTGCGAAGATCTCGCGCGCTATGATCCGGTCCTCACGGTGATGAATGCGATCGGCCCAAATCTGGTCGTCGCTCTTCTGATGGACGGACCGCAACTCGAACAACGCTGGCCTGGCCGATACGCGACGGTTTTGGCTGAAGATCCTGGCTCAGCCGTACTGACCGTAACGTCCCTCGGGATGGTTGATCGTTCTCGAAATCCCGGAGATGCGGAGAATCGAGAGATAGCACTCTGGAAGGAGCCGAATGGTGCGGCGCGTATGCTGAAACTACCCAAAGGGAACCATGGATTGCTGCTGACTCTGACGAACCGGTTGGTCGAGCAATTTACGCTGGATGGTCGCGGCGACGGCGAAATGACCATGCAATTTGCGCTTGGAGCCGCCCATGGGATCGCTCACCCGGACCCGCCAACTTGGCTGGGCCGGATTCCATAGGGTTGAAAATTCGCGTGGATTTGGTTATATTTGCTCCATCTTCGGAGGTTTTTGATGGCTATATCACGACAGTTGACGGACCTCCTTGAGGAGAATCTCTCCAAGGTGAACGCGCCACACGGCTATACGGCGTTGCGCGACAAGTTGATGCAGTCGAAGATTGCGCCAAAGCCGGATAGCGCGGCGCCTGCAATCAAGCAGAGTCCCGAGAACAGTCTGAAGCTCGACGAGTAGGACCTGACGCGGGGGCTCGGCACCTGCCTGTCAGCCGGGAAGGATTTACCCAAAATTAATCCGTGGACGACGAAGACCTCCTCGATGAGGGGAGTTCGCCGTTCGCCGCCCTTTGTTAATCATGGCGCCCGCCGTCACCTCCGCCTATATCCGCCGCTGGACCTGCCCATCTGGCGAGCATGTTAACCGAAACGCAGCCAAGCATTTGCGCGATGCCGTGTTCAAGGTCGATGCCGGGGACGTGCGCCGCATCCGGCAGCTCATTGAGCGTTGCAATCCAGAGATTCTTCCGGAGGAGTTGCGGTCTGCCTTCTCGGCGCTGTGCTTCTGTCGCGCCGCGACGACTTTCCGACGAGCCGCGGCCTGGAACAACTTGTGTGCATCGTGTGTCCATCGCGAAATATGTCGTACGAAGAAACACCGCCCCATTTGGAGAACCCGCCACCCACCGACCATCCATCGGGCACAGACCGTTCGGAGTAAAATCCGGCATCTCAGGAGGGGGGCCAAGTCAGTTTGTCGCCCATTGGACTGGGGATGGCGAGACAATATCGTATCGTTGACCCGTCCGCCTCTCGCTCCGTCATAGATGAGGCGGCAGGGAGCCCCTAGGTCGAGAAGATCGCTAACGTCAGATTGGACCCCGGCGAGGAGTGGATGCCGCCGTGGCCCAAAAAGAGCGCGTTCCGTTATCCACGGCGCGATCGCTATATACTGACAATGATTAGCTTTTCCCGCAGCAACCAACCGAACAGGTCTGGTGGGAGATTTGACTGCGCAAGGGGCGCTGAGAGAATTTCGAGTCATCGCCCAAGCGCTGGATCTCACCCTGCGCACGCATGCCGTCAAGTCTCCCGAGCGAGAGATCATGCTCGCGCTCGCTAGCGTAGCAACGCTCGATCGGCTTGTCGTTCGCAGTAACGTCGTGGCCGAGTTGCGGCGCGAAGGATACACCATCCTTCTTCATGGGCCTTGGGGGCGCCGAGCAGCGCGATTGGAGTCATGAACTGCTCGAACGAGTGACCCCCCACGGGACAGCGATGTCGCGGTTTGTATTCTTGACAGCAGTGTGCCTCGGACTCATTCCTTGATCGAACCCGCACTTGCTGCGGAAGACTGCCACACAATCAAGCCCGCCTGGGGCAGCGACGATACCCCGGCGTGGCAAGGTCACGGAACGCGGATGGCCGGTGTCGGGCTCTATGGCGACCTTGTCCCTATGCTCGTCGGAAGCGATCCGATTGCCTTGCCTCATCGTCTCGAGAGCGTTCGCATTCTGCCGCCCGAGGACAAAGCGAACGATCCCGACCGGAGAGGCGATTGCTCGCGCCGAAATCCAGGCGCCGGCGCGACGCCGCACCATAGCCTTGGCAGTCACCAGCGCAAACCCCGCGCGCGGCCGACCCACATCGTGGTCAGCGGCGGTCGACCAACTCTGCTTTGAGGAGGATCAGCGGCGTCTGATCATCCTGTCCGCGGGAAACATCGCCGAGGATCTGACGCCTGCGGATCACGTCACACGTAATGACCTCGAGGCGATCGACGATCCGGCACACGCGTGGTACGCGCTGACGGTTGGTGCGTACACTGAGAAAGTGGATATCATCGATCCTGAGTTTGCCGGTTATGCGCCAATCGCCCCGACCGGCGAGCTATCGCCGCGCAGCAGGACTTCTGTCGTTTGGGATCGGCAATGGCCTGTGAAACCCGATGTCGTGTTCGAAGGTGGCAACCTCGCACATGACGGAACGCTTCCCGCCGAACCGATCGACGAAACTGCAAATCCTCACGACGTATTTCCGCCCGGAACTGCGTCACAACTCTCGGCGGCACGAGCGCGGCCACCGCCCACGCCGCGCGGATGGCGGGGCAAATCTTGGTAGCGCGTCCGGGCCTATGGCCGGAAACGGTCCGCGCCTTGATCGTGCACTCCGCTGGGTGGACCCCGCAGATGCGTGCCCGTATCGACGCATGCAACGGCCCGAAGGGGCAAATACCGGCACTCGTACGACGCTATGGCTATGGAGTCCCGGATATTGGGCGAGCGCTTCTCTCGACGGTGAACGATCTGACGCTAGTCGTCGAAGATCAACTTCAACCGTTTCAGCGGGAGGGGAGCGCCGCGGCCAAGACCCGTGACATGAAACTGCATCGCTTGACTTGGCCGGCCGCGCTTGGTGCCGCGCAGGTTGAGCTACGAGCGACCCTGTCCTACCTCATCGACCCCAATCCTGGAGAGCGCGGGGGACGAGGCGACATCGATACGTTTCGCACGGCCTTCGCTTCCGTGTGAAGTCCGCAACCGAGACTGTCGACGAGTTCAGAGCCCGCATCAATCAGGCGGCACGGGAGCTTCGGCCCGAAACATCGTCTTCCCCAAAGTATCCGGTCCCAACGCGACATTGGACACATCATGGGCGCCTTCGATTTTCCGCTTCGGAGGCCGCTTTCAGCCGACCCGTAGCCGAAGGTGCTTCAATATTCTCCGTACGAGGGTAGAGCTACGCCGGGTCTCCGGGTTCACGAGCGACCCTGTGCGTAAGATTGGATGAGGTACAAGCGCTCCAGTGACTTGAACCCCGACAAGCAAGCTCGACAAAAAATGACCACTCCCATAAATCTTCGCGGTTTTGTTCTGAGTGGTGCAGCGATTTGCCGCAATGTCCCACGGCATTGTGCGATGCCGCCGCGTCATGCGGCGCCGTTCTGCTTGATGACTAATTGCTCACCACAGGCTGTACCGGTGGACTTTTGGGAAATGGCGGACCCAATTTGTGCAACGCGAATCATCAAATCCCGTTGACTTTGTCGATCATTGCGAGCGCACCGCGCCCGACCGCGTCAACCTGATCCTACGTCAACACATATTGTGGGACGTACCGGATTCCTGACGGGTCATTGCACTCGAGCAGCACGCCAACAAGCCTTTGCTCTTGCCGACTTCTTTGACGTGTCCGCGGGGTGCCGGCATCAGCCGTGCGGCAGACCGACACATCCGCGATCCAATCATTATAGACGACCCATGCATCCCCCCAATCAAGGTTCGAATCCGACAGCTCTTTGCCGTCGAACTCCTTGTCTTCGCCAAAGACGCGTTCGTCGCCGATGTAAAGCGAACCGGCCACGACGTAGCCGCGCTGCGAACCAGGCTTCTCCAGCGCCCGTGAATACAACGCGCTCATCAGAGCGCACTGGCCCGGCATCCGGCCGGGAAAGATCTTGAGTACGCTCAGGGCGGCCTCGTGGAGGACGAGCTTATCGGCTTCACCGACCGTAAACTTGCTCCACGCATTTGCCGCAGCAGCGTCGAATGACGCCGTTATCAGTTCTCGTAGATCCCCACGAATTTTGATTTTTGCCCCACTATCCGCAAAAAGTTTGCGTTGGTCGTCAACTGTGCCCCTGTTGTGCCCCCGCTTTTCCGGGGCACGCCTCTAGGGAATTAATTCATTAAGTCGTTGAAGATCAAGGTTTAATGGTGGGCGCACAAGGGATCGAACCTTGGACCTCTCCCGTGTGAAGGGAACGCTCTCCCGCTGAGCTATGCGCCCGGGACCAATGTGCCGGTCAGGCGGTTGGCCGACCGGCATGTCAGAGCCCGCGATTTAGAAGTGCGGGCCAAAGGTGTCAAGTTTTCAGGCGGCATCCAGCCGGAAAACTGTCCGTAGACTTCGCAATCCCTGCGAAAATCGTCTTTTGGCCGCTTACGCGCCCTGTTGGCGGGCGCGGGAGGCGTGGGCCTGGAGGGCGCGGATGCGCTCGGCGAGCGTGCCGCCGCCCTCGGGCAGGCCGGCCGCGGCCGCGCCGTTCGTCGTGGCGCCATTGGCCGGGCGAGGGGCGGGCTTCGGCGCCTGGCCTGCCTCAGTCGCGAGCAGCGCCTCGATCGGCGAGTTCGGGCCTTCGAGCTGTATCGCGAGCTTGGCCACCTCGGCGGCGATGTCGTTGATGCGCTCGCGCAGCAGCGCATTCTCCATGCGCTCGGTCGCCCAGGAGCTCTCGGCCTGCTGCTGGATCGCGTTGATGTCGCGCTGGAGCTTGCCGCGCTCGTCGCGCGCGGCTTTGAGCTGCTCCTCGAGCGCGGCCTTCTCGCTGCGCAGCGCCTCCAGCGCCGGCGACTTGTTGCCGGCGCTGAGGCCGGCGATCTCGGTGCGCAGTTCCTTGATGGTGCGCTCGGCCGTCTCCTGGCCCTGGCGGAGCTGGTTGTTCTCGTAATCGCGCTCGGCGAGCAGCTTGCCCTGGGTTGCGAGCCGGCCCTCGAGATCGGCGACGCGGCCGGACAGCATCTCGGCCTCCTTGACCTGCACGATGAGCTGGCGGTCAAGCTCGGTGACGCGCTGGCTCAGATTCTCGACACGCCCGCGCGCGTCGGTGAGCTCGCGCGAAGCAGTTTCGGAGTCCGAACGCTCCTGCGTCAGGCGCGCCTGCGTCGAGGCAAACTCCTTCTCGGCATCGCCGACGCGATTTTTCAGCTGCTCGATCTGCGCACGCACCGTGACCAGCTCGACCTGGCGGCTTTCCGCCATCATCGAACGGTCGGAGAGCTCGTGGTTGATCCTGGCGAGTTCGCCCTGCTTGTCTGTCAGCGCCTGCTCGGCGGTGCGCAAGCTTTCGGTCTTGGCGCTGAACTCCTCCTCGGTGGCGCGGAGCTGCTCCTTCACCGCCTTCTCGCGCGCCTCAAGCGCGAAGATCGTGGCGTTCTTCTCGCCAAGCTCGATCTTCATGCGGTTGATGGCGTCGCTCTTCTTGCCGAGCTCGGCAAGCTGGCTCGTGGTCTTGTTCTTGAGCTGATCGACGCTCATTTCGAGCCTTCGCGCGGACATCGCGAATTCGGCGCGGAGCTGGTCCTTGTCGGCCTGGATCTCCGCCATCGACAGCGGCGTTGCCGCCTCGAGCCGACGCGTGGTCAGGCGCACCGCGCGGTTATGCACCAGCGGCACGATCGCGAGCCCGCACAGCATCGAGAGCAGGAAACCGATCGCAAGGTACATGATCGGTTCGACCATGAGCCAGAACTCCCAAAGACAAGGAAAAATTTACCAAAGACCATGCCATGGCGGGCCGGCAAAAAGCCAGCCCCGGCCCGTCGTTAACGTGAATCTGTAACCGAAAAAGTAGGGGAGCCTCAGGACGTGACGGCTCCCGCTAGCGGAAAGGCAGCTCCGCAACGGCTCCATCTATCCGGCGCGCCGCGATGATGCAGTGATGCCGCTGATTTGCGCGACGGTTCCGCACGATGCGCAAGGCATCGCGCCGGTGGTCATCGGCTACTTTGCATGGGGTTGTTTTCGACCTTTTTGTCGAAGACCCCGGGCGAGTTCTCTAGAACGGGTTCCAGGTCGCGCGCGGCGTGTATTTCAGATAGCCGATATTGGCCCCGAGCCGCAGACCGATGCCGGACCGGATCGGCACCAGCACGATGTTGTTGGCGGTCAGCGCCGTCATGCCGAAGCCGCCGATGATGTAGGCGGAGCCGTCGATGCCGGCGAAGCGCTGGTAGATCGCGTTGGTGGCGGGCAGGTTGTAGACCAGCGTCATGGTGCGCGCGCCGTCGCCGCCCCAGTCGAAGCCGAGCGAGGGCCCCTGCCAGAAGACCCTGAGGTCGCCAGCGTTCTTGGTGTAGAGCGTGCCTTCGCCATAGCGCAGGCCTGCGACGAAGGCGCCGGACCCTTCCTCGCCCAGGATGTAGCCGTTCGGCAGCCCCCATTGGCTGACCGCCTTCTCGATGATCGAGGCGAGCCCGCGCGAGACGTTGCCGAAGAAGCGGTGGCCGGCGCCGACGAGCTCGTCCGGCCCATAGGTGTTCGGCGTCGGGGTCCGCTGCGGCGGCGGCAGGTTGGGCGGCGGCGCCTGCTGTGCGGAGGCCGGCACGACCCAGCCCACCAGCGCGGCAAGTGCGACCGCGGCGAGGCGTGATGCGAAAGTCATAAAAGAACCCCTGGTATCGAATCCGGACGCACCTTTAACCTGACGCCAACAGGCGAGGGCTAGGTTGCGCTGGATGTCCCCTCGACTCGGATGTTATCCGCAGCAACTATGACGGCACAACGGCAGGAAGATAGCCCTTTGCGCCCCGGAATTGCCTTGATCGGCCCCTGGATCGCGCTTTTGGCCGGCCTTTGGCTGGTCTTTTACGGCCCGGCGGTCGAGGCCGCCACCACCGAGCGGATCGTGGTCAACCGCTTTTCCGGGGTGGCCATCGAGGGGTTCGATCCCGTGGCCTATTTCGTCGATGGCGGGCCCGTCCAGGGCACCGCCGAGTTCGAGGCAAGCCTGTGGGGTGCAGTCTGGCGGTTCCGCAACGAGGGTAACCGGGCCGAGTTCCTGGCCCATCCCGAGGTCTATGGACCGCAGTTCGGCGGTTACGATCCCACCGATATCGCCCGCGGTGTTGTCATTGCGGGCAATCCCCGCTTCTTCGTGATCTCGGCCCAGCGGCTCTATCTGTTTAGCCGGGAGGACAGTCGCGACGCCTTTGCCGCCAATCCCGAGCGTTTCCTCTACGAAGTCGCCAAGCGCTGGCCCGCGCTGCAGGAGCAGCTCAGCCAGTAGGGCCGAACTCGCCTTGCGGGTCGCCCCAGGCGATGAACTCCGGGACGATGAAGTCGTCGCGTTTCTCGCCGAACCGGATCTCGCCGCCCTTGCCGTCCGTGACCTTGCCGCCGGCGGCGGTGACCACGGCACAGCCGGCTCCGACGTCCCATTCCGAGGTCGGGCCGAGGCGGGGATAGATGTCGGCAGTGCCTTCGGCGATGCGGCCGAATTTGACGGCCGAGCCCGCCGTCTGCCTGACCGCGCCGGGCCGGCTGGCAAGGAAGGCTTCGCTCCTGGTATCGCCATGCGAGCGGCTGACCGCGGCGACCCAGGGCTCGCCCGGCTTCGGCAGCTTTCGGGTCCGGATCGGCTCGGCGGCGGTGATGATAGCGCCATCAAACTTCACGCGCTCCGCGCCGCGCCCGACGATGCCGCGCCAGAGCAGGCCGAGCGCGGGCGCGCTGACAATGCCGAGCAGCGGCACGCCATCGGTGATGATGGCGAGATTGACGGTGAACTCGTCGCGGCCCGCGACGAATTCCTTGGTGCCATCAAGGGGATCGACCAGGAAGAAGCTGCCCTGAAACGGCAGCGTCGCAAGCTGAGCCCGCTCTTCCGACAACGTCGGCACGTCGGGCGCGAGCTGCAAAAGCCCCTCGCCGATGATGCGGTCGGCGGCGAGGTCGGCTTCGGTGACCGGCGAGCCGTCCTGCTTGCCGTCGACCCGCATCGCGGCCCGATTGACGGCGAGAATCGCTTCGCCCGCCTTCAGCACCAGCGCGGTCAACGGCTCCATCAGGCCAAGGGCAGTCGGCCCCTCAATGCGCCCCTTCACCTGCATGCCTCATTCATCGGCAACCTCTTTCGCCTCGAGTTGATTCGCGTCCCTTATGGCCGCTTCGAGCCTATCGCAAGCGCTAGCTGCGACGGGGGTGCGAATGTTAGAACCCGAGCCAATTTTAGGGCACGCGTGATTCGCCGCCTTCTGGCCGTGCAATTCCAGGAACCATCGATGTCTGGCACCTCGTCACCCGGTACTGCTACTGCTCCCGATATGCTCGAACTCGCGGCGCTTCTGTGCTCGCGGGTCTGTCACGACCTCATCAGCCCTGTCGGCGCCATCGTCAATGGCCTCGAGGTGCTCGATGACGATCCCAAGCCCGAGGATCGTGAATTCGCGCTGGATCTGATCCGCAAGAGCGCCAAGACGGCATCGGCGAGGCTGCAATTCTGCCGGCTCGCCTTCGGCGCGGCCGGATCGTCCGGCGCGCAGATCGATCTTGGTGACGCGCAAAACATGGCGCGCGGCCACATCGAGGACGGCAAGTGCACGATCACCTGGAATCTGCCGCGGCTGCTGTTGCCGAAGAACCGCGTGAAGTTGCTGCTCAACATGCTCGTGATCGCGCAACATACGATCCCGCGCGGCGGCATGCTGAAGGTCGATCCGATCGGCGACGGCGAAACCATGAGCTTTTGCGTCACCGCCACCGGACACAATGCGCGCCTGCCGCAGAACATCGCCGAGCTCTTGAGCGGCGAGCGCGGACCCGCCGCGGACGCGCATGCGATCCAGCCTTATTATACGCGACTGCTGGCGCAGGCCTGCGGGCTCACCGTGAAGCTCGCGCCCGAGGGCGAGGCGATAACTGTTACGGCTTCGTAAACGGCTACCGCACGGCACTCGTTAATCAAAGCTTTACAAGGCGCTTCGAAACCTTTGGAGCGCCTTATCTCTTTGTTGGTTCCGTTCTTTTGCACTTACTCAACCAATATTAAACGCTTTGCGGAGAAGCTGGCCCCATTCTGAAAGGCGCACATGTGCGCCCTCCCTTATGAAGGCCTGTTTTCATGGATGATCTGTTGCGGGAGTTTTTGACGGAGACCAGCGAGAGCCTGGACACCGTCGACAATCAGCTGGTGAAGT
>NZ_JBBIAM010000058.1:0-57834 GCF_054185185.1 Bradyrhizobium sp. UFLA05-153 | reverse complement strand
ACGATTGGGTGGCTACCTGGCCAGGGCCGCCGATCCGCCACCCGGAAATGTTGTCATCTGGCGCGGACTCTCCAGACTCACCGATATCGAACTCGGCGCCGAAATCGGAGCGGCTGGAAATGTGGGTAATTGAAAGCCGGTCAAGATCACCTTCGGCGAGATGCGCGAGATGGGCGTGCGCGGCGTCCTGGTCTATTGCGCCGACTATCATTGCAGCCATCTGGTGACGCTCGTGGCCGATTGCTGGGCCGACGACGTGAGGCTATCGGACATCGAGCGGCGCTTTACCTGTACTGCCTGCGGGCGCCGCGGTGCCGATGTCCGGCCGGACTTCAACTGGAATAAGACGGTGGTCCCCGCTATGGGATACCGATGACTGGCGCGCACGAATAGAGACGGCCCCAGCACAACCCTGAATGCCGGGGCCGTTGGAGGTTGCTTGGCGTATTTGGGTGAACCAAGCCAAGTGAGCTTAAAGTAGTCCGCTATTTTGTTATGTCCGATCTTGCACAGAGGAACAGATTCAAATTTGCCGACTTTTCCCGAATGGTTTTGCACTTGTTAATGGCGGCGTTGGCAGAGCTCGGTAGCCTTCTTTCGCCGGGCAGATGTTTGAATTTCCGATCTATTGTTCCACCCGGGGCTGGTCGCAGCTTAAGGATTGGCTGCGGGCATTAGATCAGCGCTTTCGATACTTAGGCCGCCTTCGGGCGGCCTCTTTTTGATAAGCAAAGCTGACCCCAGCCGGTTGGCGGCCTTGGGGGAGTGGTCTGGCAACCGGCGTGGACCTGCGACTTAACCGGCAACACTTCATTGACGCTGAGCGCCACGTGGCGACAACCCGCCTCATTTGGCTGCCTCTGTCTTGCTTGTTCACCGTCTCAACCGACGGGCTTGCATCGCCAGCCGCTACGCCGCCCTTCGTTCCGTTGCGGAGCTGCGCCTAGTTTTCCCAGAAGCGCTTTCCGCACCCACATTCAAACATGTGAGTGAGGCTTCCGGTCTCAGAGTCTACCACTGTTCGTACAAGCTTCATTTTCTTGCCACAGATACGGCAGGTTCTGTTTGAGTTGTCCTCGACAACGCAAATCTTCTCAGCGCGAAATACTTCCATGAGTCCCGCCCCCGTCCGAGGTAACCGCAATTGGAACTTACAGCCCATTGCGGCAGTAAAATCTGGAAGAACTGGGTACGAAGTGGCGACAAATTTGCGACAGTACACGGAGCAAATTAAGACGCGTCAGCAAGTCTTGACGACCCTTTGGCTCACCAGCGACCGCCGCCCCTTCATCAACCCGGAAACCGCCGCGACATCTTGCCCGACCGCCCCGCCCGCACGTCGTAGCTGATCCGCGCCGTCGACCAAGTCGGTGTAGCCAGCTTTCAACCGCACTGACATGCACAAAGACGTCTGGGTCGCCATCGTCAGGAGCAATGAAGCCGTAGCCTTCCGTCGGCGTTTTGGTTCCCGCTATGCTGGAATTAGGAGCCTTGCACGCAATCATGAGTTTTATAGCTGGAGCAGGTTCGTGGAATGGGTGATCGTCATGAAGCGACACCGCTTCAAGCACGAAAAGCTGCTCGGCGAACGACTGGCGAAAGCAGCACGCCTGGCGCGAGAGAAAGCAGACCAATTGCCGCCGGGGGCCGAGCGCGACGCCCTCCTTGAGAAGGCTCGGCAAGCTGACGCCACCGCGCACATTGATGGGTGGTTGAATTCACCGGGTCTGAAGCCGCCGACCTAGTCGAGAGTCCCATTCGGCAAAAAAACGGCCCCGACCACTGGGGATCATCATCGAGGCCGTGAGCATTACCGTCCACCGGACGTGCCCCGGTAATCTCCGATACTGTCGGGTTCGGCACAGGCGCATTCACCTATTCAAATGATGCTGATCGGTTCCCCGTCTCGCCATCCCTCCACCGATGAAGCATCTAAACGGCCCAGCATTTGGCTGGTGGCGGTCGACACTAACCATATTTGCAACCATTTATTGATTAAGCAAATTATGACACTCATAGTTGCGGCTTTCAGTATGGAATTAATCGATGGTGGTCCGCTTACCCATCGTCGCGGTCATCTCGGCCGATGGGGAAAGGTCATACTGGGTTGCAGCGGTCGAACCTGAAAAGGCGATCGACGCGGTTGTACGAGTCATCGGCAATGGACATGTCATCAGGCTCTTGCGGCACAGCCTGCGCGTAAAACCAGATGCGCTCCGACCAGGAGAAGTCCGGCAGCTCAGGTTGTGACCGGGACCGTACTCATCAAGAGCATTCATCCCGCTCAAAAGAGCCTCCGTCCGGGGTTTCACAGTTCATCGAATCGCTCACGTTGGCGGACTGAGACCGCGCGCAGGATCTGCGGGCAGACTTTCCGTTCAGTTTTCAGTCACGCATACAGCGATCACCTCTACCGCGGCAGCCGGTAAAAGCCTGGGATCGAGGTGAGAACCGTAGCCATCCGGCTATGGAAAGGAACAAGCTAGGCGCCGAGCGGCCGTGTCCGTTCACACTGGCGAGACACCATCAAAATGCGAAACACCGACGTTTTCGCAAATTGAGACGAACGCCCTCTTCGTCTCAGCGTCCTCAAAGTAAAACCGGGTCCCTCTGACGTCGCGCTCAATCCACCAGTCTATTTTGTTCGCCCTTGAAATGCGCGATGCCTCTCCGCGCAACTGGTCCAATTGCCTTCCATGGGCCCGAACGATCACAAAATTTGTCATTCTCTAATCCAACAATTGCACTGTTTTAACTAGCCTTGAACGCAAGAGTTATTCCGACTGCTCATCCTGCTCATCGCGCACGCGCGGTGAGCTATCCCTTCGAAACGCCAGAAAGTCACAGAGTCACTCGCTCCACAGCGATCGCACGTCAATCGCTGCTCGCCGAGCATGTAGCGCCCGCGGATCGCGGAAGCAGCATTCTTGCAAGACGGACAAACCAATAAAAAATTGCGCATACGCCAGCGCATCACCAGATCACCCAACACCTTCGAACGCCCCTTCGTGAATCAGGTATCTCGCAGAGGTGGAGATTAGCGCACCTTTGCACGTCTGAATGTTCGGTTGCGAACACATCTTCCAATTCACTTCGCAGACCCGAATTGCACTGGAATGCCCCAAAGATTCACATATGCAAAATGCGGACAATCATCCGCAAAGGAGGCAAGGGTTGGCTGGATTATGATCGTGAGCGAAAGGGTCCAGCGCAAATTGGAACCAGTTTGGCGGCCAACCTAACGATGGAGCAAGCCGAACACGCGAAGCGGATACTGACTCGTCCACGGGGTGACAAAGTCTGATTTGAGCAGAGCATTCTAGTTGGGGCATTGTGTGATCGTACTTGGCAGCGAAGCCGGCAGCAGCATCACTGTACGGTTTTTTTAGTTCCCCCTTACAGCTCTTCCGAGCTACCCATTTATTACGGCCGGAGACGCCGAGCCCCGGACTGCCAGAATACGAGCCAACGAAAACGTTGGCCCGCCGGCCGAACGCAATCACGGTCGCCCCTCTCGTTGTAGATCGAAGCATGCGCTCTCCTTTCGGAGTGGCGGCGATCAGCCCTCGGTAGCGGCTTTCGTACTCTCGTGCCAGACTTTCCACTTTTCCCTGCGAGCCCGCGGAACCGAGCACGTGTTGCGCGATTGCATTTGGCGGACGAGGGTCGATCCCATCCCTCTTCATCCTTTATGCTCTCAAGAATGGAGGAATCATGCGCACGTCGGATGTCGTAGAGTGGCGCGATGAGGCAGGACTGGCAACGAAGCTGGAAAACGAGGCATCGGCCTGGCGCAAACGGCGCCTCGCGCGACCGAAGTTTTCGATGAGTGGCGTCCAGGTCGTTCGGCTTCCGAGACGTCGGCTATCGCGTTCGGCCGTCGGGGCCGTCGTCAGCCGTTCTTGAGGGTCGATCTCACCTCCCGTACGGACCAAGATTCGCCTGCGCGTATGACCTGGGCCACGCCGCCGGCGCCGATGAGTGCATGAGAACCGACGTCGCCCTTCGTCGCGACGACGTCAAGCTTGGTTTCCGGCTTCCAGTCGAGCGTGACGTCGAGATCGCCAGGGAATATCTGCCAGCGCGAGCCATCCTCGAGTTCGACATGTGACTCTCGGAATGCGTCCTAATCTTCATGGCATCTCGATCGACCGTGCGACACCGGGCATAGTGCGATTTCAAGGCATCCGCGCGTCCATGCGAGCCAGCAGCCGGACGGAGCGAATGCTCACTTTCGACCGGACGGCGCTTGAGCATTCGCCTTGTTCGGATCCGACTTGTTCGCCTCGTGATGGCCGATCACGCAGCCGGCCGCTGCGCCGAGCTTGCCATGGCCCGCCACGTGGCCGGCAACGCCGCCGACGATAGCTCCCTTGATGCACCCCCTTGCCTCGGCGGCGCCAGAGGAGATCAGAGCAACGGCGGCACAGGCAACGGCAAGTATGGACTTCATGAAAAACTCCCAACGTCGATCCAACGATTCAATCGCCATACCTACCGTCAGTTCCTCGCGTTCGCGCAGTGGCGATCGAAAGGAACGAGCATCAGGCGCGCTCCGTTACCCCTGCATCTATGTTTCTAAGATGTGGAGGATAACGATGGAGACGGAAAGGCGCGTGTACGGACAGCGCCGGCTCGCGCTGATACAATTACTGGCTGCCAGCACGCATCCCGGATACGCGACGCCGCCGTTCGGGCGACGCATCCAAATTGCCTGTCGAGCGGCGCTACAAGCGTGAACCCCCAGTCGACATGCGGCATCTGGCCGGGTTCATGGTGGCTCCAAATCCCTCCGCGACGGTAGATCCAACACGACTTCACGCCATGACTCGTGGTCGCGGATCACACTCTCGGCGGTATGCAGGATCTTCTCCTTCCGGATCGTCTCTTTCCGGACGCCGATCGCTCCCACGCGTTCGATCAATGATCGAAGTTGCAGGACGAGCCCAAGAGCGTCTTGCCGTCCGCTCCCGCTCCACTTCCAGAAGCCACCTACGTTCGTCCTCAGGCGCGAGGATCGTCTTCACTTAGTCGTTCGTACCGGTAAGTGGGGTGGAGGCCAGACAAGCGTGGAGCCGCTCTCTTGATCGGGCATCGCCCCCGCGCGGACCAGCCCAAAACAGCTCCACAAATCAGCAGATTCACCGGCTTGATCTCTGGGGCGGTCACAACAGTTTCGGCGGAAACTTGTTGGCAAGCGACAGGACGGCCATTTCGTCGGTTTCGAGCGCGATCTTCTGCGCGAGCATCACGTCACCGGCTGCTAGAGCACGCGCGGGAACGAAACACCATCCCATCTTCGCCTGTCCTTGTTCATCGATCTCCAGAACATTCCTCATCGTGCCTTGGCGAATTCGATATCGTCGGCCCGTGTGAGAGCCGGTAACATCGAAATGACCTTGGGCATCGAATTGCGCACGCTGCTCAGGAACTAACCATTCTCGCAAAAGACGACGCGCACGCGCCTCCGGAGGATTTTGCGCGACAAAGTTCGAATAGAGCGCACGAAGGGCGCGCAAACGCGCGTTACTGCCAAGACTACTGCGTCTGAACAAAAACATTTGCCATGCAGCGAATGGGCTAGCCGCCAACGAGACGCGGATAGAACAGCGTCTCATCAGCAGTCGGATCAAATGTCCGTACGATGTTGAGATCGCCGGTCGCTGTTCGGGTGGCAGCTGTAAATCCCTGGCCGATCAGCTTGCCAAAGCGTCGCTCAGCCTTGGCCAACCCCTCCCGGTCAGTTTGGTCGAAAAAGTATCTGCTGTCGCCTGTGTGGTCCATCACGATCTGGATACCCATGGAGTATAGCTCCGCAATTCCTACCCCCGACGTGTAGAACCTAGCGACGCCGCCTAGTGTTCCGAGTTCTCGGAAATTTCGTTGTCCTTCTGTTGTGCTCCGCCCATCTGGCGGCGAACGTCCAGCCTAGTCTCAACTTTTTGAAGGTGAGTGGGTATGCCCACTCAACGAAGTCCTGATCCACCGCGACCTGACGCCGGCGCAGCGCGCCGAGCTGATCGCGAAGTGGAAGGCGGCTTATGAAGCGTTCATGGTTCAGCAAAAGCCGTCGGCGCCCATTCACAGCGAAGTTGCGGCCGCCGGCCATGCCGAGGCACGTCCTTGTCGCTGGCTGGCTGGACGCTGGCCTCAATTGGTGCTCGTCGCTCTGGGCTCTGGTGATCGACGGCCTAAGCTTTGGCGAACCAAGCCGCCGAAGCAAACAATCCGTGGTTCGATGCAAAGCTCGCAAGGTCCAAAGACGAGGCCCGAGCGACGGCCTCCGTATGGCCAAGGGGGGCCCGGCCTCAAGGGGTCCGTGCAAGCGTGCATGCAACGTCGATAATGGGGGGCGGCCGCAGTGGCAGTGGGACCGAAGCCGGATTAATGAATGAGCAACGCTGTTGGCATAAAATGAAATCAACTCGCTGCTGGAGACTCGACAATGACCGAGTACGTCATCAGGGAAGTTGGTTCTCGTCAGTGGCTCGTGTTTGCCGATCGACGATGCATCGCTTTTTGTGCCAATGAGAATGAGGCGGTGAAAGCGATGAACGGACACAGTGCGCGCACTCGCCTTGCACGTGATGAGATAACCCCTCAGCCGCTCCAGGAAGCTATCAGTCCTCAGTCGGGAGCGGCTTTCCAAACCCACGGGACGCAGGAGCTCGCTGCCGTTCCGGACGGCTAGGAATCGGTAATCTGCGAGGTGCCTGACGTCGGCGCTTTGACGATGGGATGCGCGCTGTCTGCCGGACTGCACACCGCCCGGTCACCGCCCGATCAGGATCATCTTCGGCGGGGACGGGCGGAGCATATCACCGCGCGGCCGAGGGCAGCACGACGCCCGAATGGCAAGCGGCTATGGAAGCGCTAGTCCGAGTGGCTGAGCGCGGTGGGCCCGACAATGTTCGCGCGTATCGGCATCACGCGTGCCTTGAACCGTGGCCAGCTACCCCCAAATCTCCACCCGAGACGCAAGCCGGCAAAGACGTACAGGCTCGTCAGATGAATAGAATGATCGGCCGCAGGACCATCTACGCCGTGCTGGTGATCGTGGTGCTGTTGATCATCTGGCAGATTCTTGCATCGCTTTGACTGGCCAACCGGTTCATGCTGGCAGGACTCTTCGCGCCCTAACCTCATGTACCACGACAGGAAATATGATCATGCGCACGATGCTAGTCATATTCGCCTTGCTCGCAGCCAGGACCGCTGCAGTCGCAGGCTCCGCTTCCCCGGTTTCATATGATTATCCCTGGTGCGTCTATGGTGGGGAGCTCGGCTATTCCGGCGACTGCTCTTATGAGACGAGAGAGCAATGCCTGGCGTCCGCGTCCGGCCGGTCGAACGTGATATGTAAAGTAAACCGGCGCCTTCTATTCCAGCAGCAGCAGGCCGTCCCGCAGCAGGATGTGCAACAGCCTCGGGCGCCCCGCAGACATTGAAAAAGGATGCCTCCACTCAGGGTATCGTCGAACCGTGGGCCCGCCAGCGCGAACCGGCGGCTCTAGGCCGCTGACGATCTATCGGTGCGTCGGATGAGCCGTCGAGCCCTCACGGCCAGCGTTCGCTTCAGATCGTCTCGGCGTTCTCGCGCGGCCAGACTTGACGCTCCGCCTCACACACAGGTCAACAAGGTAGAGGAGACCCCGATGACCACTGCCCGATGCAGTTGCGGCGCCGTGACGCTGTCGCTTCCAGGACCATCCAGACTCGTCGTTGCCTGCCATTGCATCGATTGCCAGCGGCGAACCGGCGCGCCGTTCGGGGTCGGTGCGTTCTATCCCGCCGAGACCATCGCCGTCTCAGGAGAGCCGAAGGAGTTCACTCGTGCTGCTGCTAGCGGCGGGAAGGTGCATAGCTATTTTTGCACGCTCTGCGGCTCGACGGTTTATTGGAAGTCCAGCAATCTTCCTGCGTTCATTGGCGTTGCCGTCGGCGCGATCGCGGACGCAACTAATCCGGCTCCGGTCAGGTCGGTGTTCGAGCAGTCGAAGCATGCCTGGGTTGAAATCGGTGGCGCTGGCGTTGAGCACTTCCAGCAAAGCAGCGCACCCAAGAAACCGGGCGCATCTGACTGATATAGGCCGTATCGACGAGGCATCCGTTTAGCGCGAAGCGGAAAACGAATGCTCGTTGAAGATGAGATTGGCTGATCGCCAGCAGAAGCACGTTGCTGCAACGCACCCCTGGCTCACCTTCTCCGCGATACCATTTTTTCCCGATGACTGAACGCGAGCCGCCATGTTAGGTTGCGCGCACATCATTCCTCCTAGGTCTGATGTGGCGGGCGGTGGCCTTCGGATTGCCGCTCGCTCGTTACTATAGCCGTTTGCGGCCCCGCCTCCGGACCTTTGTTTTCAAGTCCGCAGGGCGATGTTTTTTTGCTGCATTTCCCTCCGTTCTTCCCACAGACTCGGAGGCGGGTCCTTTTTCACGTCCGTCCCGTTGCCCCACCCGCATCGGCTCCCATGCCGCGTGGAAGACTACCGACAACAGTGCCGGGTGTAGACCATCAGCTTTGACGTTTGCATCTGGTCGGGCGCGCGGGCCTTGAAGGCCGCCAGCTGGGCGGGGAAAATGTGTCGGCGGCCGCTTCTTCGAGAGCAAGATTAGCCGTCCTTCTTCCCCTCACCGGCATCGGCTCGATCCGTCCTGATCCACGCCATCGTCAACTCCCACGCCACCGACAGCACGATCGGCCCGATGAAGAGGCCGACGATGCCGTGGGCGAGCGTGCCGCCGATCACGCCGACGAAGATCACGATGGTCGGCGTGTTGAGCCCGCGCCCCATCACCAGCGGCTTCAACATGGTGTCGATGAAGCCGACGAGGACGAGGAACACGGTCAGCAGCAGCGCCGTGGTGACGTCCTTTGCGGTCCAGATCCAGATGATCACGGGTAGGAGGACGAGGAAGGCGCCGATCTGCACGATCGACAGCAGCAGCACGATGAACGCGAGCAGGCCGGCGCTCGGCACGCTTGCGAGCTTGAAGCCGACACCGGCGAGCAACGCCTGAACGATCGCAACGCCGATCACCCCTTGCGACACGGCGCGAATGGTCGCGCCCGCGAGCTCCAGGAAATGCTCGCTCTGCTCGGGCACGATGCGAAACAAAAAGCCACGACCGGCGGCGACGAGCCGCGGCCCGTGGGGAAACAGGAAGCCGGCGACGAAGACCGAGACGAGAAACTGCAGCGTCCCGACGCTGGCATCGCCGGCGAGCGACAGCAGCGGTCCGGCCAGCGGCTGGAGATACGGCGCCACCTCGCGCAGCACGGCGCGGATGTTGTTGTAGGCCTGCTCCCAGAGCTCGTAGAGCTGCGGGCCGATGATCGGCCAGGACTTGATCTGCTCCGGCGCCGACTGAAGTGCGAGGTCGCCGGTGCCGAGCTGGCGCGCAAGCTCCCTCGCCCCCTCGACCGCACTCAGCCCCAGCCAGGTCGCAGGGCCAATGACGATGCCGAGCGTCATCAAGGTGAGGATGACCGCCGCCGTCCTGGGACGGCCGCCAAGCAGCTTGGCGAGCCAGCTAAAGGCCGGATAGAACGCGACCGCCAGCACGGCGCTCCAGGTCAGGATCGGCACGAAGGGCCGGATGATGAAGAAGGTCCAGATGATCAGGAGCGCGAGCAGGCCGAGCCGGATCAGAAGCTGGACGATGTCCTCTCCCGTCAGGAACTGGCGGAGGGTTTTCACAGGCGCAGCTTCCCTTGCAATATCAACGCGACTTCCGGCGCCATCGACCGCCGCGATTGGCGCGCGGGGCAGGCCTCGCCTTATTGCCAGCCACGGATCGGGCGTCAAGACGACCCGGCTGCACGGCGCCGCTTGGCAAATTTTGGTCGGGCACGGCCCGGCCGATCACTGCGATTGGCTGTGACCTCGGCTGAGCCAGCCCGGCAATGCCGCTTGTCTGAGCCCGGGGCTGGAGACTGGCCGTTGTTCATCGGAGTCGGTAGCGTCACGCTGATGGCCTTCGTCCTCTGGGCCCGTGCCCCAGAGATGAACACGGTCGCGACCGACAATGGCCTCGAACAGCAACACACCGACGCCCTTGATGCATTCGAGCAGAATGATCATCCAGATCAGCGGCACCATCAGCATGCTCAGGGTCAGCTGGCTGATCGGCGTGTCGAGGACCGCGGAGCTTGGCCCAAAGGCGTGGAAGACGGCCAGTATGATAAGCAGCGTCATCGCTGCCTTCCCCGCCTTCCCGACCCGCTCCAGAACCGAATATTGCGCCATGGATCTCCCCACCGAACGTGGGACGCGGGCGCACCGGAAATGGTTCAACCGCCGAACTGCAAATCCGCAAGGCGGATTTGCCTAACCGCCGTTAACCGGATTTACGCCGATCGATTTACCCGGGTGCAAGCGCTCAGAACCTACACTGGACCGGTCACATCAAACACGTCGCGTTGCCATGGCCAATACCATCTGGACGATCGAAGAATTCTCCTGCCCAAGCTGCAGCATGATCTACACTGCGACGAGGGAGGAGCATGAGGCCAGGCACGCCGGCAGCTTCAAGTGCAGTGTCTGCAACGCGTTGGTCCATACCTGGTCCGGCAACCACCATTTCTTCGGCTGGGAGGCCGTCAAGGCGAAACCGCCGGTGTTCGGCCGTAGGTGGGCCGGGGTGCGCTGATAGGCGCGAATTGCCCCATCGCCACTATTCGCACGACAAGCCGCACTGCGCTTCACACTGATGATCTGACGCGCCAGTCCGTTCGGCGACGTAGCTAGCAGTATGTTGATACCACTGATGTGGCCAGGCGGTTACAGCCGCTGAGCGGCCTGCTGGATACGGTGCAACCGGTACCGAGAGGACCTTTTCCACGCGCCGGCGTGACTCCGCTCGCTCGCGCCGGACCGGCGCTGAGGTCAATTTGAAGGACGAAACTTCCATGAAAATCAAAACACTTTCCGGCCTCATCGCCCTTGCCATCTCGACGGCCACATCGGCGATGGCGGCGGACGTGTCGTTGCCCTACAAGGCGGCGCCTGCAGTCCCGACGTTCCCCTGGACCGGATGCTATCTCGGCGGCAATGGCGGCGGCGGTCGCGGCATGAACGAGCAACAGCCTGTTGCCGGCTTCACGTTCAATGCCAACCACGACAGCGGATGGCTGGCCGGCGTGCAGGGCGGCTGCGACTATCAGGTCGGCTCCGTCGTGGTCGGCATCGAAGGCCAGTTCGACTGGGCCGACATGAAGGACACGACGGCATCAATCCCGCCCGGCGGCCCTGTTGGCTTCCTGCTGACGACCAAGCTCGATCGCATGGCCACTGCCACCGCCCGCATCGGCTACGCATTCGATCGTGTGCTGTTCTATGCCAAGGGCGGTGCCGCCTTCGCCCATTTCAACCACACCATGACCCAGACGGATTTCGCGGCGACCTCGGTCGATTTCATCGGTTCGAGGAACGTGGCAGGATTCGTGGTTGGCGGCGGCATTGAGTATGCGCTGCTGCAGAACGTCTCCTTGAAGGCGGAGTATAATTATTTCGACTTCGGCAGAAACGGCTACACGCTGAACTGCATCAACAATTCCGGTTGCGCGAATCTCCCGATGTTCCCGGTCGAGCTCCGCCAGAACATGCAAACCTTCATGCTCGGCGTGAACTGGCGCTTCAACACCGGCCCCGTCGTCGCCAAGTACTGAAGTACTAGCGCCGGGCCCGGCATATCCTCAAGTCTTCCCTGCGACTTGAAGGGGAACCTTGCACGGTCGAGCGGCTTGTCAGGTTGCAATGAGCACCATGGCAAACCTACTCGCGCGCAAGCAGGAGCTCTTAGAGCGGCTCAAGGGCGACCCCGGCCCGCATGAGCGCGATCAAATCGAACGCCTCATCGAGCAGGTCGACACCGCGCTCAATCTGCTTGAAGACAGCGGCCAAGACGACAGCGACCATGACCGCAGCGACGGGCCCTGAAGGTCCCCTGCCCCGTCCTGTTCTCGCGGAACGAAATCCCCAGGCGGCCCGTTGAGACGGCGGGCCGGTATCAGAAGCTTTGCAAAGGGCAAGTGGATGTCGAATGATCCCGACCGACGCAAGCGCCACAGCGAATTCTCGATGGACGACTTCTTCCTGTTCGTCCTGTCGAGCAGCTTCTGCCTGCTGGTCGTCGCAATCAGTCTCTTGATCCGGATGCCGCCCGGGATGCCGCCCGGCTTGTAACGGTTGCGCCAATTCGTGCGACGCCGTTTGCAGTCCGTTCACCCCTGAGCGGTTAGATCGGGTGCCGTTTGCCCCTCCGCCATAGGCCGCCATGCCGGATCTCAACGCCGTACTCGCCAAGCTCAACGACCGTCTGCTCAGGCTCGAGGGCGAGCTGTTCGTGCTGCGCTCGCTGGCGCGGGCGACGCTGACGGCTGGCGACGATCACGCGGTGCGGATGCGCAAGCTGGTCGAAGCGGCGAAGGTCGCGCTCGACGATGAGGCGCTGCGGCCACTGGACAAGCCGACACGGAAATACGTCGAGGCTGCGAGCGCGATGGTCGACGAACTCCTGGTCGAGCCAACCAAGGCGCGGCCGCTGTTCACGGTGATCGACGGCGGCAAGGCGGACTAGAAGGGCAGACTGGGCCGGTCCGCGCGTTCAGCCTCGGCCGGATTGCACGATCTCAGCCGGCTCAGTCCGGCCTCGATGATCGCGATCTCCTCGTCGACCTGACCGATGGGCAGACTGAAATCGTAGCCGGAACGGCTCTTTAGATCGATCGCCAGCCGCTGGCGGTGCATCATCAGTGCGTCGAGGCCACGGCGATTCTTCTGCCTGACATAGGCATCGACGATCTGCTCAATCGCACTCGGCATCCGGTGATTCCAGGAAGGAACAGGCCGCGCCGGATTTGCATACCGGCGGGCCAACTCTTGTGTCGCGGTACGCAATACAAATCCGCGACAGATTCGTCGATACGCCAGGCCGGTTGAGAACCCGTTACTGCCCTGCTCATCCGGCGCTCTTTTGCGCGAGGTCGCGCCCAGGCGATCGGCGCAGTGCGCGACATCGCGATGACGCGGTCATGAAAAGGCCGCTGGCAATATCACCAGCGGCCGGCCGGGTTCGAAAATGGATGCGGGATGAAACGTCTGCCAGCCCCGGGCAAGGCGATCCTAAGAGCAGGCTGGCCGCTCGTTCTGCTCGAAACCGAACACAGGAACCCGGAATCCACGGATCATTCCATGCGTTTCGCATTCGGCAACTGCGGGAAGGCCGAGGGCCTCAGCGCATGGAAGCGCGCGCGCAGCCGGCGACGCAATGACCGAAATGCCAGGATGTGACGACCGGACGCGAGCGCGACCGAAGCGCGCCGACGACGGTCACTTTTCCTGAGCGTGCATCAGGAACGAACCAACCAGGCCGATCAGGCCGCAGGCCAGCAGCACATATTGCAGCACGGCCAGCGCTCGGCTCGGCGCCTCGGTTGCGCTGGTGATTTCATAGATGAGCGCGGCCGACGTAATTCCGCTCATCAGCATCAATCTCGGCCATTTCGACACGGCGATCCCCCGTTCGCGTTGCACGCCCGTTGGACGCAGCGAACGGACGGCCGGTTCGACAGGCCTTGCGTCCCGCGCATTGTTGATAACCGGCGCAAAGGGCTCGCGGGGGGTGACAGGGTCTTATGGCGTGTTATCCGAGGTGACCCAGCTCTCGAGACGGAACCGAGCCCCCCATGCGCATCACATTGATCGGCTCCCGCCATTTTGGCGTGGTCACCCTAAACATGCTCCGGGAGCACAGCGTGGACATCGCGCGGGTCGTGGTCGCCGATGGCGAGGACCGCCTCGCCGCGACCGCCCGGTCGGCCGGCATCGAGGTGGTGGTCCAGGCCAATCCAAAGCTGGTGGCCGCCTCCGAGATCGCTGCGAATACCGACCTGATCATCACCGCACACAGCCACGCCCGCGTCTCCAGGGAGGCACTCGCCGCCTCGAGACTTGGCGGCATCGGCTACCACCCGTCGCTACTGCCGCGTCACCGCGGCAAGGCCGCCGTGGAGTGGACCATCAAGGAGGGTGACCGGATCGCCGGTGGCACGATCTACCACCTCGCCGACCGCATGGATGCCGGCGCGATCGCGGCCCAGGACTGGTGCTTCGTCAAGAAGGGTGAGACCGCGCGCGATCTTTGGGAGCGGGCGCTGGCCCCGCTCGGCCTGAAGTTGCTTGCGGAAGTCATCGACTACATCAAGGTCCACAAGACCCTGCCGGCAAAGCCGCAGGACGAGCAGTTCGCGACGGCTGCGCCGAGCCTGTCGTAGGCGCCTGCCGCAGATTCATCCTTAACGTCGCGAATCGAGCCGATTCCGCCCCCAAAACGGGCTGAGAATGGGCAAATAAACCATTGTTTCCACAGGAACAATTTTCACTTTGGCGATGCAGCAAATTTCTGTCACATTTCCCCCGAATAAGCGTCAGCATCTCAGACATAGGGCAGGGACAGAAATTCATGCGTTTTGATCGCATTGCGTTGATTTTTACCGCCGCGATTGCCACCGGTTCGCTCGCGGCGCCCGCGTTCGCCCAAAATCCCTATGACGGCAACTGGCAGGTCACCATCGTGACCAAGAGCGGCTCCTGCGAGCCGTCCGCAAGCTCCATGCTGACGGTTTCCGACGGCCGGATCACGGCGCCCGGTGCTAACGTTTCCGGCACCATCGGCCGCGAGGGTCTTGTGAAAGTTTCGATCAATGGTGCATATGCCAACGGTCAACTCAGCGGCAACGCCGGATCGGGAAAGTGGAATGGAGCATCAGCAGGCATACCGTGCAGCGGGCGGTGGGAAGCATCGCGCCAATAAGCCAACCGAGGCTCGGGTCATGAACCGGCGGCTGCTCGTTGCGGCCGCCGTTTTGTTTGCGGCCTCAGTCGCAAATTCGCAAAGCAAGGCGCAGTCCGGCCCGTTCTCGGCCCTCGCCGGCAGCTGGAGTGGCGGCGGCACCGTCATGCTCGACGACGGTTCGACCGAACGCATCCGTTGCCGCGCCAAATACGCCCCCGCAGGTCCCGCTATGGAAATGTCGCTGACCTGCGCCAGCGACGCCTACAAATTCAACCTCTCCGCCAGTGTCCGCGCGGAAGGCAATGCCATCACGGGCAGCTGGAGCGAGGCCAGCCGCAACATCAGCGGCGTGATTTCGGGCCGCGGCGGCGGCGCGAACTTCGAGGTCGTCGCCCAGACCGCCGGCTTCAACGCCAGCATCGGGCTGCACACGAGCGGCACCAAGCAGACGGTCACGATGCGGGCCGACAGCCAGTTCCGTGGCGCCAACATCGCGCTGTCGCGCTAGCTTCGATCTGTTTCCGACAAGCGATCCGGCCACCCCGCCGGATCGTTTTTTTATGCCTGGGCGCGACCTTCGTTTCCGCATCGCTCCGGAATGACATCTGGGCATGGCACCCCTGCCGCGCAGCCGTGCATCGCTGCATCCACAGATTTGGCCGTTGCAAACCCGCGCCCGGTCACCGATACCGGCGTGCCCTCTCACATCCCCTCTCCCTTCCGCGCCGATGAGCATCACCCCGTCCAAACCGATGGCTGCGCTGTGGATGGCCGGCTGGCTGTCACTGACGCTGGTCATGGCGGTCGCCGGACGCGAGGCCGCGCGCCAGATGAATGTCTTCCAACTCATGGAAGTGCGCTCGCTGATCGGTTTCGTCCTGCTCTATCCGATCATCTATCGCGCCGGCTGCTTTGCGACGCTCAAGACCGTTCGCCTGCCCCAGCACATCGTGCGCAACCTGATCCACTACGTCTCACAGCTCGGCTGGTTCTTCGCGCTGACGCTGATCCCGATCGGCCAGGTGGTGGCGATCGAGTTCACAATGCCGATCTGGACCGCAATCCTGGCTGCAAGCTTCCTCTCCGAGCGCATGACGCCGTGGAAGATTGCCGCGATCATGCTTGGCCTCGTCGGCGTGATCATCATCGTCCGGCCCGCCACGGGCGAGATCAATCCCGGCCAGCTGATCGCACTCGGCGCCGCCATGGGTTTTGGCGTGTCGATGGTGCTGGTGAAGTCGCTGGCGCGCACCGAGAGCGCGTTATCGATCCTGTTCTGGATGATCGTCGTGCAGGCGGTCGCGGGCTTCTTTCCGGCGCTCTATGTCTGGGCGTGGCCGCCGACCTATCTCTGGGGTTGGGTGATCGTGGTCGCCATCTGCGGCACATTCGCGCATTACTGCCTCGCCAGCGCGATGCGCTACGCAGACGCCACCATCGTCGTGCCGATGGATTTCCTGCGGGTTCCACTGACAGCGACCGCTGGCTGGCTGCTGTATTCGGAACGGCTCGACGCATGGACGGTTTTTGGCGCCACGCTGATCCTGTTCGGCAATCTCCTTAACTTAAAGTCGACTGCACCGGTTCCCGCCCCGCGCGCGGTGAACCAATCCGGCGTCGCCTGCGACCAAGCAAAGTAGCAAAGCGTGATCTGGATCACGCTGAAGGGGCAGCCTCTCGGGGCACACTCGGCTATCGGCAAGGGTTGGGCGCGTGGGTGCTGACGCGCGGCGTTTTCGTGTAAGTTGCGCCCATCTCGTTGCTGCTTCGAATTCGATTCTGTTGGGGATTTCAGATGCGCTACTTCACCATCCTCCTTTCCCTGATCTGCATGGCGTTGTCGGTCAGCGCCGCGAAGGCCGACCGTCGAGTCGCCTTCGTGGTCGGCAACGGCGCCTACAAGAACGTCGCGCAATTGCCGAATCCGCCGATCGACGCCAAGGCGATGGCGGCGACGCTGCGCAACGTCGGCTTCGAGGTGATCGAAGGGTCCAACCTCAGCCGTGACCAGATGACGGAGAAGCTGCTGGACTTCGGCCGCAAGGCGCAGGGCTCTGACGTCGCGGTGTTCTACTACGCCGGCCACGGCATCGCCGTCGGCGGCACCAACTACCTGCTGCCGGTCGATGCCGACATCAAATCGGAAATGGATGTCAAGTTAGGGGCCGCCATCAATATCGACCTGACGCTCGACCAGACCATGGGCGATGCCAAGGTCAAGCTGGTATTCCTGGATGCCTGCCGCGACAATCCGTTCGCTGCCAAGATCAAGTCCAACTCGGCGACCCGCAGCGTCAACGTCCAGACCGGCCTCGCCGAAATGAAGTCGGGCGAAGGCACGCTGATCGCGTTCGCGACCGGCCCCGGACAAACGGCGCTCGACGGCCAGGAAGGCAACAACAGCCCGTTCACCCGCGCGCTGATCGACAACATCACCAAGCCCGGGGTTGAGATCCAGCAGGCGATGACGTCGGTGCGTGCCCAGGTCAACGAGGAGACCCACAAGGGTCAATTACCCTGGGGCCACACCAACCTGATCGGCGCCGTCTATCTCAATCCGTCGCAGCAGGGCCAGCAGGTGGCCAACGCGGCGCCGACCGCGACTGGCGCAGCCCCGGCCGCCGCGAGCGGCAATACGGACGCGGCCAATGTCGAGCTCGAGTACTGGCGCTCGGTGAAGGAATCCAACAAGCCGGAAGAGCTCAACGCCTATCTCTCGGCCTATCCGAACGGCCAGTTCAAGGCGCTGGCGCTGGCGCGGATCGCGGCAATCAAGAGCGGTCCGTCGACGACGACGCGTACCCTCAATGCCGGCGTTGACCCCGCGACCTTCACTGATGAAGCCACGCAGCTCACCGAGGACCAAATCGGGCTCGACAAGGGCTCGCGCCGCGACGTGCAGCACCGCCTCACCGGGCTCGGTTTTGACACCAAGCTCACGGGCGTGTTCACCGACGAGACCCGCTCCGTGATCAAGCGCTGGCAGGCCGCCCGCGGCTATCCGGTGTCGGGCTATCTCAACAAGCTCCAGCACAAGGCCCTGCTGTCCGAGATCGTCGCGACAGCAGCGCCGACCGCCAGTAGCCAGCAGCCTCCTCGTCGCGCCCCCAGCAACACTGCCAGCGCGCCTGCGCCCGTCCAGCGCAGCGGCAGCGGCGATGCCGCCGGCGCAGCCTTCATCGGCGGTGTCATGGGCGGCGTGGTGGGCGGCATGTTGCGGCGGTAAGACGCAAGGCCAGATATCGAACGGAAAAGCCCGGCTCACCGCCGGGCTCTTTCGTGGCTAGTAGTCCTGGGTGAACCAGGGCACGAGAGCCCGGATGCGCGGCATCGCCTGCGTCGTAATGCTCGTTCGCGCCATCTCCGCGATGCGCGGCGCCAGGGACGAAAGATCGCCCTGGCGGGTGACCAGCAGCAGCTCACGAAAAAATCCAGGGCCCGGCAAGGGCAGAGCGCTGACTTGAGCTGCGTGAGCGAGCCCCTGCAGCAGGCACAGCGGCGTGGTGATCGCCACACCCATGCCGGTCGCAACCATCGCGACCAGACTGTCCGAGGTGTCGAACTCGAAGGCCCGTGGCGGGCGAATGCCGAGGCGGCTCAGCTGGCGCTCGACCTGCGCACCGACATAGGAGCGTTCGCTATGCCGGACCAGACGATGCCGGGCGAGGATCTCGCGCAAATCCAGATCGGCAAATCCGGATTCCAGTCCGCGTGGGACCACCAGCAGATACGGCTCGCGGTAGAACGGAAAGCGCTCGACATCATAGAGGTCGTCCATGGCGTCGCATGTGATCGCCGCGTCGATCATGCGACGCACGAGCGCCTCCGCGTGAGAATGAGCAAGACCCGACCATGCAGACAGGCTCAGCGCAATCGACCCCGACATCAGCTCCTTGACGAGGTGCGCGCCGACGGTGCCGGCATAGGAGTCGACAAGGCCGAGCCGGAGATCAACACGCTCGGATTGTTCTGCCGCGGCCCTGAGCGTGCTGAGAAGCACGTCGAGGTCGCGGTTCAGATCGAGGACGCGGTCGGCAAGGATGCGCCCCGCCCGGGTCGGCGTCAGCGGCCTGCGGGTCCGGTTGAAGAAGGCGACACCGACGGCGGCTTCCGCACGCCGGACCGCCTGCGACACGGCCGACTGCGTCATCCCGAATTGGCGGGACGCTTCCAGCATGCTGCCGGAGTCCGCGACAGCGGCGACGATCTGGAGGCTTCGAAGGTCTGGAACGAGTGGGTGCATCGACACGACTTAAGCAAAAGTCATATCAAGATGCAAATTTCCTTCATTACATGAATTATCCTTGTAGAAGAGCCGTATCTGAAAGCAGAATTCAGGCGGTCCTAACAATTAAGCAGTCCCGATCGATGAGCGAGAAAGCGGATATTCTGGTGATCGGCCTCGGTGCCATGGGCAGCGCGGCGCTCTATCAACTGGCCAAGCGAGGCGTGAAGGCGGTCGGCCTCGATCGATTCGCCCCGCCCCACACGATGGGATCCAGCCACGGCGAAACGCGCATCACCCGGCAGGCGGTCGGCGAAGGCCGCGATTACGTGCCCCTGGTGCTGGATACCCACCGAATCTGGCGTGAGCTCGAAGCCGAGATGTCCGCCGAACTATTGAACCCATGCGGCCTCGTCGTCATGGCGCCCGGTGTCGGCGAGACGTCGCACCACGGCAAACCCGATTTCGTCGCACGCTCGATTGGAGCTGCGCGTGACTTCGGGATCGCGCATGAAGTGATCGACGGGCGAGAAGTGGCTCACCGCTTTCCGCAATTCCTGAACCTCGAGGGCAACGAGAAGGCCTATTACGAGCCCGGCGGGGGATATGTTTTTCCGGAGCGCTGCATCAAGGCGCAGTTGACGCGCGCCGAGCAACTCGGCGCAACGATACGCACCGGCGTCGAGGTTCTCTCGATCGTGCAGGGAGGCGCCTCCGTTCGGGTGGAAACGTCCTCAGGCGCCTTCGAGGCGGACCAGGTGGTGGTGTCGGCCGGCGGCTGGAATGTGCACCTGCTCGGCGCGCCGTTCGACCGCGTGCTCACCGTGAAGCGTCAGGTGCTGCATTGGTACGAGCTAGACGACACCAGCGCGTATCGCGCCAACGCCCCCGTCTTCATCTGGATGCATGGCGCGACCGACGTCGATTACCTCTACGGTTTCCCGCCTTTGCCCGGCGACCATCGCCTCAAGGTCGCGACCGAACAGTACGAGACCAGCACGACGGCCGACACCATCGACCGCACCGTCGATCCCAGGGAGTCGGCTGAGATGTACCGGAGGCACGTCGAGGGACGGCTCGCGGGCGCCACGCCGCGCGTCGCACTGGCAGCCGCCTGCTTCTACACGGTGACGCCCGATCGCGGCTTCATCATCGACCGACATCCCGACCAGGACAGGGTCTTCGTCATCTCGGCCTGCTCGGGTCATGGCTTCAAGCACTCGGCAGGGATCGGCAACGTCGCAGCCGCGATGGTGACCGACGGTCGAAGCGCGATCGACCTCAGCCCGTTCTCCGTCTCCCGATTTTCGTGAGATCTGGCACGAACTTTGTACCGCGAAAAACCGACGCGTGTCGTGATTGCAATTCTGGAGGTGTCATCCGATGAAGAAGCTGGTCCGTTCCACGATGGCAAGTGCCACGCTGCTGCTGATGCTCGGCAGCGCTCAGGCAGCTGACGGCGTCGATGCCATCAAGCAGCGCGGCACGTTGAATGTCGGCGTCAAGGCCGACTACAAGCCCTTCGGCTTCCGCGATCCCACCGGCAATGTAGTCGGCATCGAGCCGGATCTTGCCGCGGACATTGCCAAGCGCCTCGGCGTCAAGCTCGAGCTCGTTCCGGTCGCAGCCTCGAACAGGATCGAGTTTCTTCAGCAGGGAAAGGTTGACCTGCTGATCGCAACCATGTCGGACAGGCCGGAACGCCGCCGCGTCGTTCAAGCCATCGAACCACTGTATTATTCGGACTATGTGAACATCCTTCTCAACAAGAAGGCCGGCATCAAGGACTGGGCCGATCTCAAGGGAAAACCCGTCTGCGCCACGTCGGGAGCCTGGTACAACAAGGACGTCGCCAAATCCTACGGCCCCGAAATTGTTGCGTTTGACGGCTCGGAGAAGCCCTTGTTCGCCATGAAGCAGGGCAACTGCATCGGCTATGTCTACGATCAGACTTTCCTGCAAGGCAAACTCCTCGAGGACGAGTGGAAGACGGACTACGATCTCCCGCTCAAAGGCGTTCTCCCATCGCCATGGATGATCGCCGTCGCGCTCGAGAACGCCAGTCTTCAGAAGATGCTCGAAGATGCGACAAAGGACTGGATGAAGACCGGCTTCATCGTGGCGACGGAAAAGAAGTGGGGCATTACACCGACCGAGTATTCGCTCTCGATGCACGAGCAATTCAAGGACAAATGAACGCATGAGACGGAGCGCCAGAACGGTCCTGCGCTCCGAACAGGTCGAACCAATGCACTGATACGAGGCATCGCCTCAACATCTCGGTGTCGCGCAACATGCAGGCAATCGGCGACTGGTTTCAGCGGCTCTACGAGACGACGGGGCTGAATTTCTCCGTGTTCTACGACGCCTATGATTGGGGCCGCTACTTCAGCGGCCTCAAGATGACGCTGCTTCTGAGTGTCACGACCATCCTGCTGAGCCTCATCATCGGTGCGTTTGGCGCCCTGATGCAGGGCAGTCCATCGATGTTGCTGCGGTTGCCCGTCAATGCTTTCGTCGTGGTGTTCCGCAACACGCCCCCGCTGGTCCAGCTCTTCTTTTTCTATTTCGGCCTCGGCACCATGCTTCCGGCCGTCGAGGCGGCGGGCATGCGCGTGCCGCTGCTCAGCAACGTGCAGTGGGCGATCATTTCGCTGTCGCTGTTCGCGGGCGCCTTCAACGTGGAAATCTTCCGCTCGGGCATCGAGGCGGTGCCGAGAACGACGCTGGAAGCCGCAGAGGCGCTCGGATACACGCGCCTCAAGGCCTACATCCATATCGTCCTTCCGCTGGCCATTCGTGTCTGCCTTCCGGCCCTGAACAACAACCTCGTCAACCTGCTCAAGACGACCACCCTCGCCTACGCGATCGCCGTTCCCGAGACGCTGTATGCGGTCAAGCAGATCTGGTCGGAATCGCAGAATGTGTTCGAGATGATGGTCGTCCTGCTGGCGACCTACGGCATCCTTGTCGGGATCCTCGTCTGGCTGATGCATCGCTGGGAGCGAGCGATGCACATCCCCGGATATGCGCGATGACGACCGCCGAGACCGGGCACAGGCTTGCCGTCCTTCGGCCGTATCGTCCCGCACCGGCCCAGATGTCCGTCCGGATCGGCCCGCTGCCCGCAGCGATCCTCTGTTTCTGCGTCATCATGGCCGCATCGACGGCGTGGGCGCAGACCGGACCGGCGATGCTGTCGCCGCTGCAAGTCATCGTGAAGTGGTCGCCGCTGCTGCTGCGCGGGTTCGCCTTCAACATCCTGATCTCCCTGCTGTCCATGCTGCTCGGCACCATCGCCGGGCTTGGCCTGGGTCTCGCCTTGTTGTCGGAGTCCCGGCTGCTCGCCGCCGTCAGTTGGCTCGTCACGCAATTCTTCCGCAACGCGCCCTGGCTGGTGCTGCTGTTCTTCGTGATGTTCCTGGTGCCCTTCCAGGTCACAATGTTCAAGACAACCATCCCCTTGCCGGACTGGATCAAGGCGACAGTCGGCTTCGCCCTGCCGGTCATGGCGAATGTCGCCGAGGTCGTGCGCGGCGCCGTCCGCTCCATTCCGTCGACGCAATGGGAGGCGGCGGAATCGCTCTCCTTCACGCGGCGCCAGACCATGTGGCTGATCATGCTGCCGCAATGCATCAAGCGGATGCTGCCGCCGTGGATGAACATCTATGCCATCGTCGCGATGTCGACGGTGCTGGCATCGATCGTCGGTGTTTCGGAAATGCTCACCCTGACGGCGCAGGTGCATGCCGCCGAAGGCGGCAGGCCGGAGCTGTTCGCACCGCTCTACGGTTTCGCGCTGCTGTGCTTCTTTCTCTACTGTTATCCGATCAACGTCTGGACCGCTCGTCTCGAGCGCCGGTTCCGCGTACGCTGAGGAAGCAGAGCATGGCCACGAGCTGGACTCCGGATCAGCCCATCGTTCAATGCGTCGACGTCAGGAAGTCGTTCGGCGCCCTCGAGGTCCTGAAAGGCATCAGCCTTTCGGTCAGGAAGGGCGAGGTGATCTGCATCATCGGCCCGTCCGGATCGGGGAAATCCACGCTGATCCGCTGCATCAATGCGCTCCAGCCGATCACGTCCGGCAGCATTCAGATCGAGGGCATCGAGGTGTCCGATCCCAGGCTCGACAAGCTGGCGCTGCGCCGCAAGGTCGGGATGGTGTTTCAGCAGTACAACCTCTTCCCGCACAAGACCGCGCTTCAGAACGTGATGATGGCGCCGATCCATGTGCTCGGCCAGAAGCGCGCCGAGGTCGAAGCGCGCGCCCGCGCGCTGCTCGCCAAGGTGCGGCTCGCGGGCAAGGAGGACACCTATCCCGGCGAACTCTCTGGCGGACAGCAGCAGCGCGTGGCCATCGCCCGTTCGCTGGCGATGCGGCCGGACATCATGTTGTTCGACGAAGTGACCGCGGCCCTCGATCCGGAAACGGTCAAGGAGGTCCTGGTGACCATCAGGGAGCTCGCCGAGGATGGGATGACATGCATCCTCGTCACCCACGAAATGAACTTCGCCCGCGAGGTCGCCGATCACGTCTACTTCACCGATCGCGGTGTGATCGTCGAGCACGGGCCGCCGGAAACATTGTTTACGGCGGCCAAGGACGAGCGAACGCAGCGGTTCCTGTCGCAGGTTCTCTGAGTTCGACAGTGGGCTGGCTTTCGGCGCCCCGATCCGGCAGCTGGCGCCTACTTCCCCGCCGCCTTGCGCAGCGCCTCGTTGATGCGGTCCTGCCAGCCGGGGCCGCCTTGCTGAAAAAACTCCAGCACGTCCTGATCGATCCGCAGCGTGACCTGCTCCTTGATGCCAGGCGCGACGTTCTTCTTCGGCGGGGCCTCGGCGACCTTGGCGGTCACCTTCTTGAACGCGGCTTCGGCCTCGGTCCTGGCATCGCCCAGGGTGCGCGGCCGCCTCGGTTGATCCGCCATGTGCTAGATTCCCTCAAACAGAGCCGTGGAAAGATACCGCTCGGAGAAAGACGGCACTATGGCCAGGATGGTCTTTCCCGCAGCTTCCGGCCGCTTGCCAATCTGAAGCGCGGCAGCAATCGCTGCGCCCGAGGAGATGCCGCCGGGGATGCCCTCATGTCGCGCCAATGCACGCGAGGTTTCGATAGCGGTCGTCGAGTTGACCTTCACGATCTCGTCGATCACCGAGCGATCGAGAATGTCGGGAATGAAGCCCGCGCCGATGCCCTGGATCTTGTGGGGGGTGTGCTGACCGCCTGACAGCACCGGGCTCTCCTCCGGCTCGACCGCCACGATCCGCAAGGACGGCTTGCGGGGCTTGAGCACCTGGCCGACGCCCGTGATGGTCCCGCCGGTCCCGACGCCGGCGACGAAGAAATCGATATTACCGCCGGTGTCATTCCAGATCTCCTCCGCGGTCGTGCGGCGGTGCACCTCGGGATTGGCGAGGTTCTTGAACTGTTGCGGCATCACCGAGTTCGGCGTCGTCTTCAACAGTTCCTCGGCGGTTGCGATCGCGCCCTTCATGCCCTGTGCCGCCGGCGTCAGTACGATTTCGGCGCCGAGGAAGGCCAGCATCTTGCGCCGCTCGATCGACATGGATTCCGGCATCACCAGCTTCAGACGATAGCCGCGCGAGGCGGCAACGAAGGCGAGCGCGATACCGGTATTGCCGGAGGTCGGCTCGATCAGCACTGTATCCGGCTTGATGATGCCGGCCTTTTCCATGGCGATGATCATGGCCGCGCCGATGCGGTCCTTCACGCTGGCGGCCGGATTGAAATATTCCAGCTTAGCGAGAATGGTCGCGTTCACCCCTTGCAGGCCCGGCAACCGGCGCAGCCGCACGGTCGGCGTGTCGCCGAAAGCATCGACGATCGAGTCATAAACCCGGCCGCGGCCGGCTGAGTGCACTGCACCCGTGGTGGACGATGCGTCCATGATGAACTCCCTATGACAACAATGTTCGCTTTGTCAGCGATCTTGTTCAGTTAGAGACAGCGTGCGACGACACGCAAGCAACAATGAGATGCATTGCAATTCGCTGCACCGCAAAATCGCTCGAAGATTAAATATCAGAAAACCAACGCATTTGTGTTGCGACCTCGTCAACGAACTCTGCTTATGTTAGACTAACGTCCAACAGCAGGGAGGTCTCACGATGTCAGCAGTTGCTGAAGTCCTGTCGACCGTCGCGCGTAGCCGCGATCCACGTTGCAGCGACTTGCCCACCTGTCCCGTCTGCGCCGACTCCATGGTCGCCGCCGAAGCCTCCGCCTATGTCTCGGACCAATTGATCAGCTATCTCTGGACCTGCGACACCTGTGGCTATGGCTTCGTGACCAAGCATTCGGTCAAACCGTACACTTGCAATTGAGTTCTTTTGTTTGAGCATGATCTCCGCGACAACGCCTTGCGTTTGTCGCGGGGGAGACCGCTCCACACTTTCCGCCAACGTGGCCCTTCGGGTCCGGACCATGCTCTAGCGTGGAGCGATGTCGCCCCTTGCCCAATCTTCGCGCGTACGCTGATAGAATTCTTCGAACTTACCGTGTGCGATCGCGTCCCTGATGCCCTGCATCAGGGACTGATAGTAGGCGATACTGATATCTGACAGCAGCATGGCGCCGAGCGTCTCGCCGGACTTGACGAGATGGTGAAGATAGGCGCGCGCGTAGTTGCGCGCCGACGGCCATGCGCTCTCCTCATCGAGTGGCCGCGGATCGTCGGCGTGGCGCGCGTTGCGCAGGTTCACCTGGCCGAAGCGCGTGAAGGCGACGCCGTGGCGGCCATTGCGCGTCGGCATCACGCAATCGAACATGTCGATGCCGCGCTTCACGGCTTCGAGAAGGTCATCTGGCGTGCCGACGCCCATCAGATAACGCGGCCGTTCCGACGGCAACGCCGGCGCGGTCTCGTCGATCATCGCCAGCATCACATCCTGCGGCTCACCGACCGCGAGCCCGCCGATCGCGTAGCCGTGAAAGCCGATCTCGACCAGCCCCTGCGCGTTCGCATGCCGCAGCGACGGAATGTCGCCGCCCTGCACGATGCCGAACAGCATGTAGCCTTCGGGCGCGCTTTCGAAGGCGCGCTTGCTCCGCTCCGCCCAGCGCAACGACAAGCGCATCGCGCGCTCGATGTCGTCACGCTCGGCCGGCAGCCGCACGCATTCATCCATCTGCATGGCGATGTCGGAGCCGAGATAGCGCTGCACCTCGATCGAACGCTCGGGCGACAATTCGACCTTGGCGCCGTCGATATGCGAGCGGAAGGTGACCGCCTTCTCACTGACCTTGCGCAAATCCGACAGCGACATGACCTGGAAGCCGCCGGAATCCGTCAGCATCGGGCCGTTCCAGCCGGTGAACTTCTGCAAGCCGCCGAGTGCCGCGATGCGTTCCGCGCCCGGACGCAGCATCAAATGGTAGGTGTTGCCGAGCACGATGTCGGCGCCGGCCTCGCGCACCTCGCGCCAATGCATGCCCTTCATGGCGCCCGCGGTGCCGACCGGCATGAAGGCGGGCGTGCGCACCACGCCATGGGGCGTGGTCAGGCGGCCGGTGCGCGCAGTGCCATCGGTTGCGAGCAGTTCGAAATGATTGGGAAGACTCATGGCGCTGCTTATTACGTGCCGGCGGGAGCCAATCAACCGCCCAATGCGCAGGGCCATGCCCCAGGTCCGACACAATAGAGCCCTGCGACGGCCCCAGCCTTCCACTTGTTAAATAAAACGATACCGTATAGTTTTAGCATCAAGGGCTGGATGGGAATGCCGCGGGCGATGACGCCGGCGGCGCGTGCGTGTGTGGTGACTGACGGCGAATGCCTCCCCCTTCATTTTTGACCGGATCGATCCCGTTCAACGGCGGGACCGGCAGAGCGGGCATGCGCCTGCTCCGCCGGGCCTCGCTGCTCTGCGGCCTGGCGCTGGCCGGGTGCACGACCCTGCCGCGGACGCCCTATACGGCGGCCGATGCAAGCAGCTCGCGCGTGCTCGATATTGACGGCCTGCGCCGCTACACCGACGAGCCCATCGGCAAATTCCGCGCCGGCAAGGACGACACCGCAGCGACCACGACCTATCTGGCGCTGTCCGGCGGCGGCGCCGACGGCGCCTATGGCGTCGGCGTGCTGAACGGCTGGAGCGCGGCGGGCACGCGCCCCGCCTTCTCGGTCGTCTCGGGCGTCAGCACCGGCGGGCTCATTGCGCCGTTCGCGTTCCTTGGACCGCAATACGACGACACGCTCAGGGAGCTCTACACCAGCGGTATTGCGGAGAGCCTGCTGAGCGATCCCAGCATCATGCGCGTGCTGTTCGGATCCGGCCTGTTCGGCAACACGCGGCTGCGCGAGCTCGTCGCCCGCTATGTCGGGCCGGAGATTTTGGCCCAGGTCGCGCGCGAGCATGCCAAGGGCCGCAAGCTGCTCGTCGTGACCACCGACCTCGACACCCAGCGCACCGCCGTCTGGGACATGGGAAAAATCGCCGCACTCGGCACGCCCGAGGCGCTCAAGCTGTTTCGCGACGTGATGGCGGCCTCCGCCAGCATTCCACTGGTGTTTCCGCCGATCCTGATCGAGGCCGAGGGCCAGGGCCGACGCTTTCAGGAGATGCATGTCGACGGCGGCGTCACCGCGCCGGTCCTGACGCTGCCGGAAGACCTGCTGTTCCACGGGCGTCTGCCCGGCAACAGCCGGGTGAACATCTACATCCTTGTCAACAAGAAGATCGAGCGCACCTTCGAGCTCGTGCCCAACGGCACGATCGAGGTCGCCTCGCGCAGTCTGTCCTCGATCACCCAGTCGCAGACGCGCTCGGTGATCTTCTCGACCTACGATTTCGCGCGCCGCAATCACCTCGGCTTTCACCTGTCCTATATCGAGCGCGATTATCCGTCGCCGCCCTCGCAAGGGTTCGACACAGCCTATATGCGCGCGCTCTATCAGTATGGGTACGAGAAGGCGGCTGCCGGCCGCGCCTGGAGCTCGACGCTTCCCTAAGGCCGCGGAAGCCCCGGCGGAACGGCGCGTTGCCGAGACGGTTGATGATGCGGCCGATTCGGCCAGATTCGCGGTGACGCCCCTCTTGCTGCGCGTTATAGAGCGATGACGACGATCACGACCGCGCAGGAATCATTGGGCATGGGATTGACTGCGATCAAGACGAGAGCGGCGAAACGGGAAGTCCCGAAATCGCGCGGCGGCCGGCCGACCAAGAGCGCCGCCATCGAGCGCGACCAGCGGCTGATCGAGGTCGCGACGCGCCTGTTCCTCGATCGCGGCTATGACGCGACCTCGCTCGATGCCGTGGCCGAAGCGGCCCGGGTCAGCAAGCCCACAGTGTACGCGCGCTATGGTGACAAGCGCGGTTTGTTTGCCGAGGTCCTGAGGCGCGAGATCGCGCGCTGGCTGGCGCCGCTTGCCGAGGCTGCGGAAGTGCAGCTTACGCGCCCCTCGGACATTTCGGTCGAGCAGCGCCTGGTCGAGGTCGGGCGCGAGATGCTGATGTTCACCTGCGGTCCCGACGCCGTCGCCTTCAGCCGCATGATGACGTCACAAGCCATCAACTTTCCCGACATCGCCAAGCTGGGGAAAGAGGAAGGCTGGATGAAGGCCGTCTCCACGACGGCGCGGTTCTTCGATCATCTGGTCGCGCAAGGAGCGATGGACCTCGAGGATACCGGCATCGCGGCCGAGGTCTTTCTCGACGTGGTCGTCGGCCATACCCACCGGATGGCGACGTTCGGCACGCCGCTTGAGATGAAGACGGCCGAAAAGCGCATGCGCTCGGCAATCCGGCTGTTTTTGGCCGGTGCGCTCGGCCCCCCGGGCCGCGTCCAGGCCGCGTCCAAAGGCGCGGTTCGGCGCCGCCCGTCCCGCTGACAGATTCGTGACCGGTTATCCCCGCCGTGCGGCCAATTGCGCCTTGCTCGAAATAAAACGATACGGTATGGTTTAGTTATAAGCAAGGTTCGGGCTGATGCCTTCCTAGCCCCTGGCAGGCCCGCACCGTTCTTAAGACTTTGATCGCTGCAATATCCTACGCTGTTGCAACGCTCCGCGGCCGGCCAGTTGCCCCCGGCCGGCCGCGCCCTTTCCTGCACCTCCGCACGGGGTGAAGACGATGACGGCACCGATGCGCGCTCCGAAACGCTGGAAATCACTGCTCGTGCTCGCCCTGTTGGCGGTCCTGCTCCCTGCCCCGGTCTATGCGACCACGGCATCGATCGACGCGCGGGCCTCGCTTCGGAGCGAGGCCGACGACGGCGCCGTCCTGGATCAGCGGGCGGTCGAGCGCGAGCTCGCGCGGTTCCGCGGCTCCGCGATCTCGCTGAGGCAGGCGATGGCGATCGCCGAGGCACAGCATGCAGGCTCGACGACGGCCGACGTCAGTTTCGACGGCGCCGCCGCCTCGCCGGTCTACCGCGTGAAGACCCTGCATAATGACCGCGTCTGGCAACACGCGATCGACGCCACAACCGGCAAGATCGTCGGCGGCGCCGCCGCCTCACCGCTCGACGAGTTCGACGCCGATGACCGCAGCAACCTCGCCACCCTCAAGACCATCCAGCACCGGCTGGCCGACGCCGTGCGCGTGGCCGAGCACGCGGCCTCGGGCAAGGCGATCAGCGGCGGCATGGTCCGCGAGGGCGGCCGGCTGAATTTTGCGATCGTCGTCATGAGCGGCAACGACCTCAAGGAGGTCATCCTCGAGCCGCCCGGCGCCGCGAGCCGGCGGTAATACCAGGTGCCCGTTCAGTTACAGCCCGGATCTGCCTGAAAAGCCGTTGACGGCGGCAAAACTCTCCCGCATAAGTCGCCGCCATGATGACCGCGACGAAACGCACGACGAAAACCACCACGGCCTTCGGGGCCCGGGGAGGCGTGCGCGCGTAGTCGTCGACTTTACGCATCAGCTCAACCGAAGCCCCGCCCTCGTGGTCCGGGGCTTTTTTTATGCCTGCAAAGCACGATCCGGAAAAGTGGACTCCGGTTTTCCGACAAGATCATGCTCAACTGAAATGGAGGAGAATGTGAGTAACGATCCCGTCGTCGCGATTGTCGGCGTCACCGGTGCGGTGGGCGCCGAATTCATCGCCACCATGGACAAGCGTGGTTTCCGCGTCGGCAAGCTGAAGGCGCTGGCCAGCGCCCGCTCCGCCGGCAAGACGGTGTCGTTCCGCGGCCAGCCGGTCGTGATCGAGGAGCTGGGCGAGCGCTCCTTCGACGGCGTCGACATCGCGCTGTTCTCCGCCGGCGGCAGCATCTCGAAGAAGTACGCGCCGATCGCGGTGAAGGCCGGCGCCGTCGTGGTCGACAACTCCTCCGCCTTCCGCATGGATCCGAACGTGCCGCTGGTGATCCCCGAGATCAACGCGAGCCGCATCCGCGACCACAAGGGCATCATCGCCAACCCGAACTGCGCCGCGATCACCGCACTCGTGCCGCTGTGGCCGATCCACCAGAAGAACCGTATCAAGCGGCTGATCATTTCGACCTATCAGGCCGCCAGCGGCGCCGGTGCTGCTGCGATGGAGGAGCTCGTCGAATCCACCCGCGCCAATCTCAACGGGCAGGTCTATACGCCCAGGGTGATGCCGCACCCCTACGCCTTCAATCTCTTCAACCACAACACCGCCGTTGATCCAGAGACCGGCTACAACGACGAGGAGACCAAGGTCATCAAGGAGACGCGCAAGATCTTCGAAGACGAGAAGATCGCCATCGGCGTCACCTGCGTCCGCGTGCCGGTGCTGCGCGCCCATTGCGAGGCCATCACCTTCGAATGCGAGAAGCCGATCACCGAGGACCAGGTCCGCGCGATCATGGCCCAGGCGCCCGGCGTAAAGGTCGTGGACGACCGCGCCAAGAACTACTTCCCGATGCCGATCGACGCCTCGGGCCAGGACGACGTCCTCGTCGGCCGCATCCGCAAGGACCTCAGCGATCCCTCGGGGCATTCGATCTCGATGTTCGTGGCGGCGGATCAGTTGCTAAAGGGCGCGGCGCTCAACGCCGTGCAGATCGCCGAGCTGCTGCCGCAGCGCGTGATGGCGTAGCTTGTCGATTACTCTCGTGCCCCGGACGCAGCGCAGCACAAAGTGATGCGCTGCTGAGCCGGGGCCTAGCTGGGTCCCGGCTCAGCGGTGCATCGCTCGCGCGCTGCACCGCGTCCGGGACACGAGAACCTTACTGGTCTGCCCGAAACAACAGGCACGCATCGCCATACGAATAGAACCGATACCCCTCCGTGATCGCATGCGCATAGGCCTGCCTCATCGTCTCGAGCCCCGAGAATGCCGACACCAGCATGAACAGAGTCGAGCGCGGCAGATGGAAATTGGTCAGCAAGATATCGACCGCGCGGAAGCGATAGCCGGGGGTGATGAAGATCGCCGTGTCGGCCGCGAAGGCCTGGATCGTGCCATCCTCATCGGCTGCGCTCTCCAGTAACCGCAGCGACGTCGTGCCGACCGCGACGATGCGGCCGCCGTTCTTCCGCGCCGTGTTCAGCGCATCCGCCGTCTCGGGAGAGATCGTCCCCCATTCCGCGTGCATCTTGTGGCCTTCGGTGTCGTCGACCTTCACCGGCAGGAACGTCCCAGCCCCGACATGCAGCGTGACACGGTTGAGGCCGACGCCGCGCGTGCGCAACGCCTGCTCCAGCACGGGCGTGAAATGCAGGCCGGCGGTGGGCGCCGCGACCGCGCCTTCATGCGCAGCGAACATGGTCTGATAATCGGCCAGGTCCTGCTCGTCCGGCGTGCGCTTCGAGGCGATGTAGGGCGGCAGCGGCGGGCTGCCGAGATCTGATATCGCCTGATCCAGCGTCGGCCCGTGGAACGAGAACGACAGCGTCACCTCGCCCTCGGTGCCCTTGGCTTCGACCTCGGCATCGAGATGGCCAAGCAGGCAGACCTTGCCTTCGTTGCCGAAGCGGATGCGGTCACCAGCGACGAGCTTCTTGGCCGGCTTTACCAGCGCCTGCCAACGCGAACCGTCGAGCCGCTTGATCAAGGTCGCCTCGATCTTCGGCTCGGTCTCGCGGCCGATGCGGCGTCCCCTGAGCTGCGCCGCGATCACCTTGGTGTCGTTGACGACGAGCTGGTCGCCCGGCTTCAGCCATTGCGGCAGGTCGGAGATGAGCTGATCGCGCAGCGCGCCGCGCTCCACGACCAGCATCTTCGCGGAGTCGCGCGGATGCGCCGGGCGCAGCGCGATGCGCTCGGCGGGCAGATCGAAATCAAAGAGATCGGTGCGCATAATCTTGAGCCACCATCGTCATTCCGGACGCCGCGCCACAAGCGCGGCGATCCGGAATCTCGATATTGTGGCGCGACATTCCGGGTTCGCGTTAGCGCGCGCCCCGGAATGACGATTTCTGGCTACTCCTTGTCCGCCGCCATGCGTGCCTTGACGATCTTGTCGGGATTCATCACGGGCTCGCCGCGCTTGATCTTGTCGACGTTCTCCATGCCCGCGGTGACCTTGCCCCACACGGTGTACTGGTTGTCGAGGAAGCGGGCATCGTCGAAGCAGATGAAGAACTGGCTGTCGCCGGAATCGGGGTTGGCGGCACGGGCCATCGAGGCGGTGCCGCGCACATGCGGCTCCTTGTTGAACTCGGCCTTCAGCTTCTTGCCGGAGCCGCCGGTGCCGGTGCCGTGCGGGCAGCCGGTCTGCGCCATGAAGCCGTCGATCACGCGATGGAACACGATGCCGTCGTAGAAGCCTTCGCGCACCAGCTCCTTGATGCGCGCGACGTGGCCGGGCGCGAGGTCGGGCCGCATCTCGATGGTGACGGGGCCCTGCGTGGTTTCGAGGATCAGGGTGTTTTCGGTGACGCTCATGTTCTTCTCTCTTGGGTTGGGGGTGAAGTCTTCCGGCCGTGGAACTGGACCGCGAATGGACGCCCCGCAGCGGCGCCGGCCATCGTTTCGGTAAATGGCATCGGCGTGCAGCGTTGCAATGCCTCCATCACCGCGATCCGGTACTGCAACCGGTCATCGTCGGAGGCCTCGGCGGACTCGTAGGTAATCCGCGGATGGCCCAAAATGTCTCCGGCGCGGTTAAAGCTCACGACGACGGTAATGTCGATGGGGCGAGCCTTTGCCGGCGGCGGCGGTTTCCAGCAGCGGCCCAACCGCACAATGACATCGCGGATGGTATTGACCTTGTCGTCCTGCGCAGACGCGCTCGTGCCAAGCAGGAGCACCGCGGCAGCTACAAGGAGCTTTTCGCCGCGGCGCGCCATCGTCTCTCCTATTTGATGTCGGCGGCGACCTGCACCTTCACCATCTTGTCGGGATCGGTGACGGTGCCGCTTCCGGAGCCAGGCGGGGCCTTCTTCAGCTTGTCGACGACGTCCATGCCCTGCACGACCTCGCCGATCACGGTGTACTGGCTGTCGAGGCTGCCGCCGTCCGCGAACATGATGAAGAACTGCGAATTGGCGCTGTCGACGCTATCGCCGCGGCGGGCCATGCCGACGATGCCGCGGGCGAAATGCACCTTGGAGAATTCCTGCTTCAGGTTCGGATATTTCGAGCCGCCGGTGCCGTTGCCGTTCTGGCCGTCGCCAGTCTGCGCCATGAAGCCGTCCATCACGCGATGAAACGGCACGTTGTTGTAAAAGCCCTCGCGCGCGAGCTGCTTCAGCCGCTCGGCATGCTGGGGCGCAAGATCTGTGCGCAGCTTGATGACGACGCGGCCTTTGGTGGTGTCGATGACGAGCGCGTTGGCCTTGTCGAGGCCCGCCGGCAGGGTCTGGGCGACCGCAGGGGCAATGCCGATCAACGCGGCAAAGATCGTGGCAAGGATTGCGAGACGACGGATCATGAAAACTCCGGATCAGATGAGATGAAACGCGCGCCGTTAGCTGGCGAATTTTGCCTTGAGCAGGCTTGCGACGAGCGGCGGTACGAATGCCGAGACATCCCCGCCCATGCCGGCGATCTGGCGCACCAGTGTGGCGGTGATCGGGCGGACCATGGGTGAGGCCGGCAGGAAGACGGTGTGCACCTCCGGCGCCATGGCCTCGTTCATGCCGGCGAGCTGCATCTCGTAGTCGAGGTCGGTGCTATCGCGAAGACCCCTGATCATGATGGTCGCACCGTGCTTGCGCGCCGCGGTCACGGTCAGGTCGTCGAAGGTCGTGGCTTCGAAGGCGCAGCCGGCCTGGGCGGCGATCGGCCCGCAGACATCGTGCAGCATCTGAAGCCGCTCCTCGGTCGAGAACAGCGGCTTCTTGCCGGGGTGCACGCCGAGCGCCATGACCAGCCGGTCGCACAGGGTAACGGCATGCCGGACCACGTCCAGATGGCCGTTGGTGATGGGGTCGAAGGAACCCGGATAAAAGGCGATACGCGGCATGGCCTCCTCCTACCGCGCCACGCCCTGCCCGGCAAGCCGGCCAGGTTCCCTGCCCGCTTTTCCTGCGAAAGCCTGTCGGAATCCCCTGAACTGTTTCGTCCTGGGGGCAGCGACGAAACAAAACGGATGGCGAACGAAACCATTTTCGCCATCCGCGAAGACGTCCGGAAACTGGCCATGGTTACTAATCCGCCCAACGAAATGACGGGCCGCAAACAGGCGCAGCGGCCGCATCACAGGGGACCGTCGATGATCAAGGCTCTTTCAGCGATCGCTGTTGCTGCGTGCGTTGCCGCGGCTCTTACCGTGCTGCCCGGTTTCGCTCCGACCGTCGAAGCCAGCGTGCCGCAGCCTCTCGCCAAGGGTGACCGGCTGGACATCCGCGTCGTTGGCAAGGATTGCTCGCAGCAAGCCTGGCCGAACTTCGAAGCCTCCTGCCTGCGCCGCGCCGACACCAAGGCCAACGTCCGAGAGGTGCGCCTTGTGACCGCCGACCGGACGCCGTAGGCCAACGCTGCCTAATCCGGCGTCATCCGGCGTCACACAAACCCCATGGAAATTTGCGACGTCTCGTCGCAGACTGAGCTGACGATCGCGCCCCCCGGATAGCCCGGCGGGCGCGTCGCCATGAGGGGGTTGCCATTGTCCAGTACGCCTGCTGTTGCTACCGGCCACCATCCCGATCCGCTGCCGCTTGCCATGACCATGGGTGCCCTCGGGGTCGTCTATGGTGATATCGGGACCAGCCCCCTTTATGCCCTGAAGGAAGCCGCCAAGGCGGCCGCCCATGGTGGGACGGTGACACAGGACGCCGTGCTCGGCGTTGCGTCCCTCATCCTGTGGGCGCTGCTCCTGATCATCTCGCTGAAATACGCGCTGCTGATCCTGCGCGCCGACAACCGCGGCGAAGGCGGCATCGTGGCCCTGCTGGCACTGCTGCATGCTCGTCAGGCGCAACCAGGCACCTGGCGCGCGCATCTCCTGGTGGTCGGCCTCGTCGGCGCCGCCCTGCTCTATGGCGATGGCGCGATCACGCCGGCGATCTCGGTCCTGAGCGCCATCGAAGGCCTGAAAGTGGATGCGCCCTCGCTCGCGCCGGTCGTGGTGCCCATCACCATCGTCATCCTGATCGGTCTCTTCATGATGCAGAAGCAGGGCACCGGCTTCATCGGCCGGATCTTTGGCCCCGTCATGCTGGCCTGGTTCGGCGTGCTCGCCGCGCTCGGCATCCACGGCATCGTCAAGGCGCCAGCGGTGCTGGCTGCGCTGAGCCCGCTCTATGCCTTCGAATTCCTGATCCACCAGGATTTCCACGTTTCCTTCGCGATCCTCGGCGCGGCCTTCCTGGCGGTGACCGGCGGCGAGGCGATGTATGCCGACATGGGGCATTTCGGGCGCTTGCCGATCCGGCTCGCCTGGTTCGCCATCTGCCTGCCGGCCCTGGTGCTCAACTATTTCGGCCAGGCCGCGCTCCTGATCACCGACCCCACGATGATCGAGAATCCGTTCTTCCAGCTCTGCCCGGATGCGCTGCATTACCCGCTGGTCGCCTTCTCGGCGGTTGCGACCGTGATCGCCTCGCAGGCGATCATCTCGGGCGTGTTCTCGCTGACCCAGCAATCGATCCAGCTCGGCTTCCTGCCGCGGATGCAGATCCGCCATACCACGAGCCATGCGATTGGCCAGATCTACGTGCCGCTGGTGAACTGGCTGCTCGCCGCCGCAACGCTCGGCGCGGTGCTCTCCTTCGGCACCTCGGATGCGCTCGCCGGAGCCTATGGCATCGCGGTGTCGCTCCTGATGGCGATCACCACGCTGCTCGCCGCGCTGGTCGCAATCCAGTGGGGCTATTCGCCCTGGCTCGTGGTCGCGGTCAACGGCTTCTTCTTCGCGATCGATGTGATCTTCTTCGCAGCCAATTCGATCAAGCTGTTCGAGGGCGGATGGTTTCCGCTGCTGCTCGCCGGCCTCGTCGCCTTCCTGATGCTAACCTGGCGCAGCGGCGTAAAACTCGTCGAGCACGCCCGCGCGCGGCTACGCCAGCCCGAGGAGGATCTGATCGAGACCGCGGTCAACAAGTGCCGCGCCCGCCTGCCCGGCACCGCCGTCTATCTCGCTTCGGCGCCGAGAGGCGTGCCGCTCGCGCTGACGCAATTCGTCAAGCACAATCGCGTCCTGCACGAACGCGTGCTGCTCGTGACCGTCCTGATCGAGGAAATCCCCCACGTGCCCGACGAGGAGCGCACCGAGGTGATCGAGATCATCCCGGCGATCACCCGCGTGGTCCTGCATTACGGCTTCATGCAGAACCCGACCATCTATGAGGGGCTGAAGCTCGCCTGCCGGCAGGGCAAATTGCCGGGCATCGACCTCTCCGACATCACCTACTATGTCGGCCGCGAGACCATCATCCCGCGCGAGGACGTCCCGGGCATGTGGGTCTGGCGGGAGTCGCTGTTCGCCTTCCTGCAACGCAACGCCGAACGTTCCGCGGCATTCTTCGGCGTGCCGACTGGACAGGTGGTGGAGTTCGGCACGGAGCTGGAGATCTAGCGAGCCGGACCGGCGCAACTACCTCTGCGTTGCCGGCACCCGCCGGACCGTCCAGCCGTCGTTGAAACGCACCAAGACTGCGTCGCACTTATCGTCCGGACATTTCTGCTCGGTGTCGGCTGGAAATACGCGCAGCGCGACGTGATCCTCGTCGATCCAGCGCTGATGGCGCCATTCGAACAGCGCGTCCTGCGCGTGCTTCCATTGCAGCGCAGGCGCGTCGCCTGCAGTCGAGCCGACGGCGAGGTCATACTCGCCGCCGTGCGCATAATCGTTGTCGATAACGAGAAAATTCGTGCCGTCATCCGAAAGGAATGGCACGCCAGGGAGAAGCAGCTTGGCCCCCGTGCGTGCGCTGACGAGCTCGACGCCGCTACCCTCGTAATACTTAGCCGCGATGGAATAGACGTGGGCTACCGGATGGTAGCCGGCAAACCAGTACTGAACGCAATGCTGCACGTCGTCGGTCTCACAGGCCTTTGTATCGGTCCGATAGATTTTTGACGTGCCGTTCTCGAGCTGCAGCGTCAGCAAATCGCCCTTCCGGCTCGCGCGCTTTCCGTACTCGCGCAGGCAGACGGGCTCCCGGGCGTCAAGCTTCTGATCGTCGATGTCGGCGCGGCACGTGTCGGCGACGGCGTTGGCAGCCGGCTGCGCAGCCGCCTGCCCGGCCAATGCGGCGCCAAGCAAACCAACGACAAAAAGAATGCAGATGACGCGCACGTTCCCGGCGAGTCCGTAAGTTGCTAGCGGATGACGGATCGATCCCCGGACACTACTCAAAGTGACGAGCGGCGGCAACTCTGCCGCCTTCTGCGCTGAGTTCGTAGCCCGGATGGAGCGAAGCGCAATCCGGGTTCTTCGTGATGTCAGGTGCTGTCCCGGATTTCGCTTCGCTCCATCCGGGCTACGCTCCTACGCACCGTAACTAGTGTCCGTTCCCGTTCTCGCCATTGCCGTTCTCCGCCTCTTCCGTGATGTGCTCGACCGAGACGACGTGCTCGTCCTCGGCGGTGTCGAACACGATCACGCCCTGCGTGGAGCGGCCGGCGATGCGGATGCCTTCGACCGGGCAGCGGATCAGCTGGCCCTTGTCGGTCACAAGCATGATCTGGTCGGCCTCCTCGACCGGGAAGGACGCCACCAGATTGCCGTTGCGGTTGTTGACGCTCATGGCGACGATGCCTTTGCCGCCGCGGCCCGTGGTGCGGTACTCGTAGGACGAGGTCCGCTTGCCATAGCCGTTGACGGAGACGGTCAGCACCACCTGCTCGGCCGCCGACATCTCGACATAGCGATCCTGCGAGAGCTCGCTCGCGCCTGACGTCTCCTCGGTTTCGGCCTCTGCGACCTCATCCGTCGCACCTTCGCCCGCGACCGCGCGGCGCATCTTCAAGTACGCCGAGCGTTCGTCCGAGGTCGTCTCGACGTGGCGCAGGATCGCCAGCGAGATCACCTTGTCGGCCCCCGCCAGCGCAATGCCGCGGACGCCCATCGAGGTGCGCCCGGTGAACACGCGCACGTCGGTGACGGGAAAGCGGATGCACTGGCCGCCGGCGGCGGTCAGCAGCACGTCGTCGCGCTCGGTGCAGATCTGCACGTCGACGATTGATTCATTGTCGTCGAGCTTCATCGCAATGATGCCGGAGCGGCGGACGTCGACGAAGTCGGACAGCTTGTTGCGCCGGACATTGCCGCCGGTGGTGGCGAACATCACATCTAGCTGGCCCCAGGTGGATTCATCCTCGGGCAGCGGCATGATCGTGGTGATGCGCTCGCCCTGCTCGAGCGGCAGGATGTTGATCAGCGCCTTGCCGCGCGCGTTCGGCGCCGCCATCGGCAGACGCCAGACCTTCTCCTTGTAGACCTGGCCGCGCGACGAGAAGAACAGCACCGGCGTGTGCGTGGAGGCCACGAACAGGCGCGAGACAAAATCCTCGTCGCGGGTCTGCATCCCGGCGCGTCCCTTGCCGCCGCGGCGCTGGGCCCGATAGGCCGACAGCGGCACGCGCTTGACGTAACCGGCATGGGAAACCGTGACGACCATGTCCTCGCGCTGGATCAGGTCCTCGTCCTCGACCTCGCCTTCCTGCTCCATGATCACGGTCCGGCGCGGGGTGGCGAACTCCGCCTTCACCTCGGCGAGCTCGGTCTTGACGATGTCGAGGATACGCGCGCGCGAACGCAGGATGTCGAGGTAGTCGCCGATCTCGCCGGCGAGCTTGGACAGCTCGTCGCCGATCTCATCGCGGCCGAGCGCCGTGAGGCGCGCGAGGCGCAATTCCAGGATGGCCCTGGCCTGCTCCAGCGACAGACGGACGGTGCCGTCCGCATTGATGCGGTGGCGGGGATCATCGATCAGCGTGATGATGTCCTCGACGTCACGCGCCGGCCAGTCGCGCGTCATCAGGGTCTCGCGCGCAGCGGCCGGCGTCGGCGAAGTCCGGATCACGCGAATGATCTCGTCGATATTGGCGACCGCAATCGCAAGACCGACCTGCTCATGGGCGCGCTCGCGCGCCTTGCGCAGCTTGTACTTGGTGCGGCGGGTGACGACCTGCTCGCGGAAGCCGACGAAGATCGTCAGCATATCCTTCAGGTTCATCGTCTGCGGACGGCCGGAGTCGAGCGCGACGGCGTTGACGCCGAAGCTCGTCTGCAACGGCGTGAACTTGTAGAGCTGGTTCAGCACCACGTCGGGCACGGCGTCGCGCTTGAGCTCGACGACGACGCGGTAGCCGTCGCGGTCGGACTCGTCGCGCAGATCGGAGATGCCCTCGATCTTCTTCTCTTTGTAGAGCTCGGCGATGCGCTCGACCATCGTCGCCTTGTTCACCTGATACGGAATCTCGGTGATGACGATCGCCTCACGTTCTTTCCGGATCGTCTCGAACTCGACCTTGCCGCGCATCACGATCGAGCCGCGTCCGAGATGGTAGGCGCTGCGGATGCCCTGGCGCCCCAGGATGATGCCGCCGGTCGGGAAATCCGGACCTGGGATAATGTGGTTCAGTTCGTCGATGGTGAGCGAAGGATTGTCGATCAACGCCAGGCAAGCGTCGATCACCTCGCCCAGATTGTGCGGCGGGATGTTGGTGGCCATGCCGACGGCGATGCCGCCGGCGCCGTTGACCAGCAGGTTCGGGAACCGCGCCGGCAGGACCACCGGCTCCTTGGTCGAGCCGTCATAATTGTCCTGAAAGTCGACCGTCTCGCTCTCGATGTCCTCGAGCAGTTTGAGCGCGATCTTGGTCAGGCGCGACTCGGTGTAGCGCATCGCCGCCGGCGGATCGCCGTCGACCGAACCGAAATTGCCCTGCCCGTCCACGAGCAGTTCGCGCATCGAGAAGGGCTGCGCCATACGCACCAGCGCGTCATAGATCGCCTGGTCGCCATGCGGGTGGTATTGGCCCATGACGTCGCCGACGATGCCGGCGGACTTCTTGTGCTTCTTGTCGGGGGTATAGCCCTCCTCGTTCATCGAGAAGAGGATGCGCCGGTGCACCGGCTTCAAGCCATCGCGCGCATCGGGCAGCGCGCGCGCCACGATCACGCTCATGGCGTAATCGAGGTAGGACTTCTTCATCTCGTCGAGGATCGAGATCGGGCGAATATCCGAAGGATGCTCCGGCTTGTCGCCGGGCTTGTCGTTGTCGTCGTCAGCCAAGGGGGAATCCGGTGAGTTCTTGTCCGGGAATCATATAGCGCATCGAGGGTCTGATAACCACCCTGGCAAGGCTCCCGGGAAGCGCTTTTTCCGCTTATTTTTCCAACGACTTACGGCTCCCGCGAAGCCTCCTTTGGAGCGACGGAGCAGGCCGAATGGAACCCTGCCTTATGAGCCGAAAATCACGTGATGCATGATGCGTCCCGGCAGCAGCGTGAACAACCCTGCGACCACCAGCGCGCCGATGAACATGAAGATCATGATCCGCCGGTGATCGGCGACGCGATGGGTATGCGCCCGCCACACCGCGAGCGGCAGCATCACGAGCGTGAAGATCGAGAGCAGATGAATCGGGCTGAACGGCCCGACCAGCCGGATCTGGTGGATCCAGAACGATGACGCGGCCACGATGGCCATGAGTGCCACCCAGATCCAGCCAACGGTCCGGTGCGGCAGGGTGCCCTTGGGAGCCGCGAACTGGACGACGCCGAGCACGAAGGCAGTCATCGCTGCAAAGGCGTGGAGCGGAATGGCTGGAGCGGCGTCAAGCAGCGGCGCGAGCATCATGGCTGAGGCATCCCGGTGATGGCGCCTCGAGAAGCCGGCGCGGAACGATGTAAATAGCATTAACATGAAGTGAATGCCATTCACATCGCTGGGCGGGGAAATCCTTAATGCGCAACATTAGGCAGGCCTGCAAAAACAAGCCCGATCAGCAAATTGGTAAGAAATGCTCACCCTTCTCACGAAGGCGGCGAACCATTCCGTTAGAAGGGGGTGTCCACTTAGAACGGTATGTCGTCGTCCATGTCGCTGTTGCGGCCGCCGCCCGCGGCGACTGCGCGGCGCGGTGCGCTGCTCACCGGGCTGCTGGAGCCGAAATCGCCGCCCGGCTCCTCGCCGAAGCTGCCGCCCCCCCCGCCACCACGGCCGTCGAGCATCGTGAGGTTGGAGTTGAAGCCCTGCAACACGACTTCGGTCGAGTATTTCTCGGCGCCGCTCTGGTCGGTCCACTTGCGGGTCTGCAGTGCGCCTTCGACGTAAACCTTCGCGCCCTTCTTCAGGTACTGCTCGGCGACCTTTGCGAGTCCCTCGTTGAAGATCACGACGCGATGCCACTCGGTCTTTTCCTTGCGCTCGCCGGTCGCCTTGTCCCGCCAGGTCTCCGACGTTGCGACGCTCAGATTGGCGATCGGCCGCCCGTCCTGGGTACGGCGGATTTCAGGATCCTTGCCGAGGTTGCCGACCAGAATGACCTTGTTGATGCTTCCCGCCATCGCCGCTCTCCACTCCAAACTGCGAAATTGTTCGAAAAAGCCGGAGCCGTGCCAAAACCGCTCGCTGCCGCCTGCTGTGCGACCCTATACGCTGGCGGACGTCGCCGAGCCCGCGGTCCCGCAGGTTATCCCCACATATAGCACCCGGGCCAGCAACGTTCCAGCTTTGTTCTTGCGCAAGCAGTGGCGGTATAAACCAGCAAGTTAAGATTGCATATCTAACAAGTTAATGGAACCGCATGGAACTTTTTCGGGTTCCCGCGGACGGAAATACCGCTTAACATTCATTAAGTTAGGAACCGCTCAGTTCGCTCGCGACTGTTGCTTTTGGGAGACGGACTCTACCGGTGGATCAGGCTAGGTTTGACGCGACATCGATTCATTGGGCGTCGCGCCTTGATTGACCGCTTCGGGGACCAGAGAAGCGGCACAGCCGGAGGGACAGAAATGAAGAAGATTTTGGTTGGGGCCATTGGTGCAGTTGCGTTGAGCCTGTCGGCTCCGGCGAGCGCGGCGGATCTCGCTGCGCGTCCGTACGTAAAGGCTCCGCCCCCGGCAATCGCCGCGGTCTACGACTGGAGCGGCTTCTACATCGGCATCAACGGCGGCGGCGGCTCGGCCCACAAATGCTGGGACTTCGTGGACAGCACCGGCCTTGTGACCGGTGTTCCCGGCAGTCTCGTGGGTGAAGGGTGCCACAATGCGACCGGCGGCACGGTTGGTGGTCAGATCGGGTATCGCTGGCAGACTGGCCAGTGGGTGTTCGGCTTCGAAGGCCAGGGCAACTGGGCCAACTTCAACGGCGATAACACCAGCTCCGTCTTCCTGGCCGACCGCAACCGTTCGCGAATCGACTCCTTCGGCCTGATCACCGGCCAGATCGGCTATGCCTGGAACAACGTGCTGTTCTACGTGAAGGGCGGCGGTGCGGTTGTCGGCGACAAGTATGACATCTTCGACATACCGACCGGCGTGCTGGTGGCTTCGGCTCGCGAAACCCGCTGGGGCGGCACGGTTGGCGCCGGCCTGGAAGTCGGCTTTGCGCCGAACTGGTCGGTGGGCGTCGAGTACGACCACATCTTCCTCGGCAATCGCACCCTCGGCTTCACGACGCCTGCGGGCATCGCGGCCGGGAGCGACCGGATCAGCCAGAACGTCGATATGGGCCTCGTCCGCCTGAACTATCGCTGGGGCGGGCCGATGATCGCGAAGTACTGATCCTTCGCCAAACCTCTTCCTGTCGAAAAGGCCGGCCTCGCGCCGGCCTTTTTGCTGTCCGGGTACAGCCGGTATGAACAGGTCAGTCATCCTTACACGTTTTCCGCGTGGTGTGGCATCTCGGGCACACAACTTGCGGCTTTACTGGTGTAAGCACGACATCAGTTGGACCAGAACGTCCGATGTCCTTCCGCGCACGGAAGGCAAAAACAGAAACTGGGACTGGGATTAAGTTGAAAATGAAGAAGGTTTTGTTGGCTTCGGCCAGTTTGTTTGCACTCAGCGCGTTCGCTCCGGTCATGGCTGCCGATCTGGCGGCCCGCCCCTACACCAAGGCTCCAGTGGCCCCCGCCGCGGTCTATAACTGGACCGGCTTCTACCTCGGTGGCTTCGGTGGCTACGCTTGGGAAAACACCTCCACTGACCCGAAGATGAAGGGCGGCTTCGCAGGTGGTACGGTCGGCTACAACTGGCAGGCCAGCAACATCGTGTTCGGTCTCGAGGCCGACGGCGGCTGGGCTGACGTGAGCGCGACAGCCGGCACCCCGGGCGTGCTCGCCGTGACGAGCCGGATCAATTCGTTGGGAACTGTGCGCGGTCGCGTCGGCGTGGCGATCGACCAGGTCCTGCTCTACGGCACCGGCGGCTTCGCCTGGATCAACAACAAGCTGACCGCGGACGTGCTTGGCGTGCTCGCCTCGGACAGCCAGTTCCACACGGGCTGGACGCTCGGCGCGGGTGTCGAAGCTTTCTTTGCTCCGCAGTGGTCGGTGAAGGGCGAGTACCTCTATCGTAGCCTCGGCAGCGAGAACTACTTCGCCGGCACCGTCTCGTCCGGCACGCTGAACCTCCACACCGTGCAGGTCGGCGTGAACTATCACTTCGGCGGCCCGGTCGTCGCGAAGTACTGATCTTCGAGATTGATTCTCGACGGAAAGGCCGGCTTGCGCCGGCCTTTTTGCTTGGGCCAGAGGCGGCAGCTCTGCGAGCTACTGCCATGTCCTGCCAGCACGCCAACAATCCGTTGACGATTCGCAACTCGCACTGGAAATCCGCCGTCGTTCTTCCTACGTTCGCGACTTACCCACAAGGCGTCCATCCCCGGTTCCGGGCGAGGCGCGCCTGAACGCCGGCGCGGCCGCGCGGCGTGGGAATCTCCTTGGGGACCACTGGGATGGACGAAGTGATCAAGGCGAAGCGCCAACAACAGAACGCGGGCTCAAGCCTGCGCGCAATTACGATCCGTGGCGCGCGCGAGCACAACCTCAAGAACATCGACGTCGAGATTCCGCGCGACAAGCTCGTGGTGTTCACCGGCCTCTCCGGCTCCGGAAAATCCTCGCTCGCCTTCGACACCATCTATGCCGAAGGCCAGCGGCGCTATGTCGAGTCGCTGTCGGCCTATGCCCGCCAGTTCCTTGAGATGATGCAGAAGCCGGACGTCGACCAGATCGACGGCCTGTCGCCCGCGATCTCCATCGAGCAGAAGACGACCTCGAAAAACCCGCGCTCGACCGTCGGCACCGTCACCGAGATCTACGACTACATGCGCTTGCTCTGGGCGCGCGTCGGCGTGCCCTATTCGCCCGCGACCGGCTTGCCGATCGAGAGCCAGACCGTCTCGCAGATGGTCGACCGCGTGCTGGCGCTGGCCGAAGGCACCCGCCTTTATCTGCTCGCCCCGGTCGTGCGCGGCCGCAAGGGCGAGTACAGGAAAGAGCTCGCCGAGTGGCTCAAGAAGGGCTTTCAGCGCGTCAAGATCGACGGCACTTTCTATGAGCTCGCGGAGGCGCCGAGCCTCGACAAGAAATTCCCGCACGACATCGACGTCGTGGTCGACCGCATCGTGGTGCGCGCCGATATCGGCCAGCGCCTTGCCGAAAGCTTCGAGACTGCGCTGAAGCTCGCCGAGGGCCTTGCCGTCGTCGAGTTCGCCGATGCGCCAGCGGCCGCCGCTCCGGCCGAAGAGAAAAAGAAGACCGCCAAGATCCACGACAAGAGCGGGCCAGAGCGCATCCTGTTCTCGGAAAAGTTCGCCTGCCCGGTGTCCGGCTTCACCATCCCCGAGATCGAGCCGCGGCTGTTCTCCTTCAACAATCCCTATGGCGCCTGCCCGGCCTGCGGCGGCCTCGGCGTCGAGCAGCATGTCGACGAGGACCTCGTCATCCCCGACAAGGAGATGACCCTGCGCAAGGGCGCGATCGCGCCCTGGGCCAAATCGTCATCGCCCTATTACGTACAGACGCTGACCGCGCTCGGCAAGCACTACAAATTCACGCTCGACACAAAGTGGAAGGATCTCGCAAAGAAGACGAAAGACGCGATCCTCTACGGCTCCGGCGAGGACGAGATCAAGTTCTCCTATGAGGACGGCGTTCGCTCCTACGACACCAAGAAGCCGTTCGAGGGCGTCATCACCAACATCAATCGCCGCTATCGCGAGACCGAGAGCGAGTGGGCGCGCGAAGAGCTGGCGAAGTACTTCCACGACGTCCCCTGCGAGGCCTGCAAGGGCTTTCGGCTGAAGCCTGAGGCGCTCTGCGTCAAGGTTGGCGGCAAGCACATCGGAGAGATCTCGGAACTGTCGGTCAAGCGCGCCGGCGAATGGTTCGAGGGCGTGCCCGACGCGCTGAACAAGCAGCAGAACGAAATCGCGGGACGCATCCTGAAGGAGATCCGCGAGCGCCTCACCTTCCTGCTCGACGTCGGCCTCAACTATCTCACGCTCTCCCGCTCCTCAGGCACGCTGTCCGGCGGCGAGAGCCAGCGCATCCGCCTCGCCTCGCAGATCGGCTCGGGACTGACCGGCGTGCTCTACGTGCTGGACGAGCCCTCGATCGGCCTGCACCAGCGCGACAATGCGCGCCTGCTCGATACGCTCAAGCGCCTGCGCGATCTCGGCAATACCGTGGTCGTGGTCGAGCATGACGAGGACGCCATTCGCCTCGCCGACTACGTCCTCGACATCGGCCCCGGCGCCGGCATGCATGGCGGCCACATCGTCGCCGAAGGCACGCCCGCCGAGATCATGCGCAACCCGAAATCGCTGACCGGCAAGTACCTCACCGGCGAGCTCGAGGTCGAGGTGCCGGAGCGACGCCCACCGAACCATCGCCGCACCATCAAGGTGGTCAACGCGCGGGGCAATAATCTCAAGAACGTCACGGCGGAGATTCCGCTCGGCCTGTTCACCTGCGTCACCGGCGTCTCCGGCGGCGGCAAGTCGACGCTGCTGATCGACACGCTCTATCGCGCCATCGCCCGCAAGCTGAACAATGCCAGCGAAGGCGCAGCCCCGCACGACCGCATCGAGGGTCTCGAGCACATCGACAAGATCATCGACATCGACCAGTCGCCGATCGGCCGCACCCCGCGCTCGAATCCTGCGACCTATACCGGCGCCTTCACGCCGATCCGCGAATGGTTTGCGGGCCTCCCCGAAGCCAAGGCGCGCGGCTACGAGCCCGGCCGCTTCTCCTTCAACGTCAAGGGCGGCCGCTGCGAGGCCTGCCAGGGCGACGGCGTCATCAAGATCGAGATGCACTTCCTGCCCGACGTCTACGTCACCTGCGACGTCTGCAAGGGCAAGCGCTACAACCGCGAGACGCTGGAGGTCCTGTTCAAGGGCAAGAGCATCGCCGACGTGCTCGACATGACCGTCGAGGAAGCCGCCGAGTTCTTCAAGGCGGTGCCACGCGTCCGCGAAACCTTCAACACGCTGCACCGCGTCGGCCTCGATTACATCCATGTCGGCCAGCAGGCCACCACGCTCTCCGGCGGCGAAGCCCAGCGCGTCAAGCTGGCAAAAGAGCTGTCCAAGCGCGCGACCGGGCGCACGCTCTACATCCTGGACGAGCCCACGACGGGTCTGCACTTCCATGACGTCAAGAAGCTGCTGGAGGTGCTGCACGAGCTGGTCGCGCAAGGCAACACGGTCGTGGTCATCGAGCACAATCTCGAGGTCATCAAGACCGCAGACTGGGTCATCGACCTCGGCCCTGAAGGCGGCGACGGCGGCGGCGAAATCGTCGCCTGGGGCCCGCCGGAAGACATCGTCAAGGCGCCGCGCAGCTATACGGGCAAATTTCTGGAGCCGGTGCTGAAGAAGGCCAGCAAGCCGAAGCGACGGAGCACGAGCGAGGCGGCGGAGTAGGCTTGAGCCATGTTGGCTGGCATCAGCATCGAACGTACGGGCTCGAAGGATACCGGCATCTGTGATTGCTGTGGTCGTACCAGTCGCACCGTTTGGGGACTCGCGTCCAACGAAACGCAAGGCCTAGCCGCGTACTACGTGCACTGGACGCTTGGTCACATTTCAGATCAAGGCGCCAACATCGATCTCATCGTTGGGAATTGGGGAAAAGGCACCACCGCAGCGGACCGTTGTGCGGTCGCTCTGGCCTATCGCCTATTGGATACTGGTCCAGCTATGATGGTCATCGATGCTGGACCACGATCCTTCTCCCGCAGCCCTCTCATCGGCAAGGTGTTCGCGCGCGACGAAGTGGTAGGTACCCCCTTTGCCCAACAGATATTCAGCATCGCCGATGCAGTACTTGCGCAAGACGACCGTATTGCCGAACTACTTGGATGATAAAAGATTGAGGCACCGGGTCGCAAAACGTAGGGCGAAGTTGACAGGGCTAGCCGACTGACCGCTCTACCAGACATGCCCTATTCCCTCGCCATCTTCGATCTCGACGGCACACTGGCCGACAGCTTTCCGTGGTTTCTGCGCACCATCAACGACGTCGCCGATCGCTTCGGCTTTCGCCGCGTGGCCGATGAGGATGTCGAGGGGCTGCGGCACGCCTCGACGCGCGAGATTCTCAACCGTCTCGACGTGCCGCTGTGGAAACTGCCCGCGATCGCTCGGCATGCGCGGCGGTTGAAGGCGGAGGCTGCGGCGGAGATTTCCCTGTTCGCCGGCGTCGAGGCCATGCTGCAGACGCTGGCCGCAAGAGGCGTGCAGCTCGCGCTGGTGACCTCGGACAGCGAAGCCAATGCGCGCGAGAAGTTAGGTGCGGCAGCTAACCTGTTCGCGCATTTCGACTGCGCCGCTTCGGTGTTCGGCAAGCCCGCGAAATTCCGCCGGGTCATCCGCCGCGCCGACGTCGAGCCGGCACAGGTCATTGCCATCGGCGATGAGGTGCGTGACATCGAGGCGGCCCGTAGCGTTGGCATTGCGTGCGGCGCCGTCTGCTGGGGCTACGCCGCGCCGGCGGCGTTGCGAGCGCTGGCGCCCGATCACACGTTCGAACAGATGGACGAAATAGCGGATGCGTTGTGCCGGGCTCGCTCTCCTGATCCCGCCAACGCAACTTAGGAGGCGCTGATGGCAATCACGGAAGCTGCCCGCTTAATGCTTTTGGCGCCGCCCGTCGGCAGGGTGCGCGTCGTGCTCGACACCGATACCTACAACGAGATCGACGATCAGTTCGCGCTCGTCCAGATGCTGCTCTCGAAGGAGCGCTTCGACGTGGAGGCGATCTACGCCGCCCCGTTCTTCAACAAGCGCGCAGACAGCCCTAGCCACGGCATGGAGCTGAGCTATCAGGAAATCCTGCGCCTGCTGGAGCGTCTGAACGTTTCGCCTGACGGTCTGGTTCATCGCGGCGTCACCGACTATGTCGGCGCCCAGAAGCAAGCCCGCGAAGCGCCCGCTGTCGACGACATGATCGCGCGAGCGCGGGCCGGATCGCCTGACAAGCCGCTCTACATCGTTGCCATCAGCGCCATCAGCAACGTTGCCTCAGCGCTTCTCAAGGCGCCCGATATCAGGGATCGCGTCGTGGTGGTGTGGCTTGGCGGCCATGCGCTGGAATGGCCGCACACGATCGAGTTCAATCTCAAGCAGGATGTCGGTGGCGCCCAGGTGCTGTTCGACAGCGGCGTGCCCCTGGTGCTCGTGCCGTGCAAGGGGGTGACCTCGCATCTTCACTCGACCGTGCCGGAGATCGAGCGCCATGTCGAACCTCACGGCAGCATCGGCGCGTTCCTGGCGATGCGGTTCAAGGAGTATTCGTCCGATCATCTCGGCTGGTCGAAAGAGATCTGGGACATGGCGCCGGTCGGCTGGCTCCTGAACCCGGATTGGGCGCCGAGCGTGATCATCCCGGCGCCTGTCGTGACGGAGCAGATGACCTGGAGCATCGATCGCAGGCGACATGCTATCAGGTATGTGACCTTCGTGGACCGAAATCCGATTCTGCGGGACTTCTTTTTGAAGTTGAAGGCGTTCGCCGAAGCGAAGACTTCGTAGGGTGGGTTAGCCCTGCGGCTGCGCGAAGCGCAGTCCGCCAGGCGTAACCCACCACTTCTCTCGACGCGCGGTGAGTAAAGAGGTGGGGTTACGCTTCGCTAACCCACCCTACGCACCGCCACGCACTGCCCCTTACTCCGTCCGCCTGAGAAACGCCCCGAACGCGCGCGGGCCATCGCCAACCTTGACCTCATCAGTCACTTTCAGCTCGATCGCATCGATGACGCTCACCGAGTTGCTTTCCCAATTCGCCACGATGATGCGCCGCCCATCCGCCGTGGCCGCGATCCCCTCCGGATAGTCGCCAACGGTGATGCGCTTGACCGGCTTCAGCGTCGCAAGGTCGAACACGCTGACGGTGCCGCCATATTGGTCGGTAGCAAAACCGCGGCCCTGCGCCAGGGCCACCGCGTACGGCCGCATGCCCACCGGCACGCGGCCGATCTCGCGCGCCTCTGCAATATCGATCACGGAGACATCGTTCGATCCGACATTGGCGGTGAAGGCGCGCCTGCCCTCTGCATCGATGGTGATGCCGAACGGGCGCGTGCCGACCTTGATGGTGGCCCGCCGCTCGCGTGTCGCGGTGTCCACGACCGAGACGCTGTCGGCATCGCGATCGGCCGAGAGCAACAGTCGACCGTCAGGTGTCATTGCCAGCCCGGAGGGCGAGGCACCGACCACAATGCTTGCGACCACGCTTTGTGTCCGCGGATCGATCACCCGCACAGCCGCCGCGTACCAGTCGGCGACATAGACGGTCCCCCCATCCGGCGCCACGGCGACGCCGAGCGGACCGCCGCCGACGTCAATCCGGCCGACGACCTTCCGGGCAGCAGCGTCGACCACCGTGAGCGCCTTGGCGTCGGGACTCGTCACATAGGCAAAGCGCCCATCCGCCGTGACGGCAACGCCCGCCGGCTTGCCGCCGATCGCAATCGTTGCGACCGGCCGCAGCTTTGCGAGATCCACGACCGTCAGATTGTCGCTGAGCTGGTTGGTGACGAACGCCTCCTCGGCAGAGGCTTCCTCGACCGGGACCAGGCCGATGCTGGCGGCCAGCGCCGCCAGGACCATCACGCGCACGCTCAGCTTCCGCTCTCGATCTTCTTCTTCAGTGCCTCGAGGCCGCCCTTGTAGAGCCCGCTCACCGCCTTCACCGCCGCCTCGTCGCTGAGCTCCGGTGGCGGGTCATTGTTGGGAAAGCCGCGATAGAATGCGCCGGCCCATTCCAGCTTCGTCTTGCCTTCCGGAGCCGGCGACACCGACAACGTCGAGGAATAGTTGGTGACCGGCAGCACCTTCACGTCGACGGTCGTGATCCGGTACGAATAGCTCATCATGTCGGGCTCGTATTTGTAGAGCTCCTCGTCGATGGTGGCGCCGGTCCCAAGCGTCAGTCGCCGCGTGGCGCCGATCTCGTTGCCCTTCTCGCCCTCGGTCTTGCTGACGCCCGCGAGCCAGCTCATGTCCTGGAAATTGCCGATCACCGCCCAGACCTTGGCCTGCGGCGCGTTGATCTCGATGGATTCCCGCACCTTCTGCCGGGTCGGCCCGTGCGCCCAGGCGGCCGTCAAGGCCGTCGTCCCCACCGCCAGCGCCGCAAACACGGCCAGCGCCGTCCTCTTCGTCACCCTCATGTCGTATCCTCAAATGTGTTGTTGGTCTCTGCACGACTGCCGCGCGCTGCGGACATGGTAACGTAGTTTTGGACGGGATCGAGGCCCTTCGTGGCGATTTCGATGGTCTAACGGCGTCGCGTTCTCCCCATGCCCCGTGCCCGCTACTCGTCCTGGAGTGCCGCGTCGACGAATCCGGCCGGATCGTCGCAAAACTCGCGCAGCACCTTGAAATGTTCGGTCTCCCACAAGGTCGCCGGCTCCAGTCCACCTTTGGTCAGCCGCAACAGCGCCGCATTGGGATAAGCCATCAACATCGGCGCGTGCGTGGCCATGATGACCTGGCAGATGCGGGAGTCCTCCATGCGCCGCAGCAGCTTCAAAAATTCGATCTGCCGTGCCGGCGAGAGCGCGGATTCCGGCTCGTCGAAGATGAAGATACCCTGGCGCTGACAGCGCTCCTCGAAGAAGCGCAGGAAGCCTTCACCGTGCGAATGGGACAGGAAATCAGGTGGCGGACCACCCGGCAGTCCCATTTTCATGTCTTCGAGCGCCAGCTTATCGAGCCACCTCGCCAACGAAAAAAAGCTCTCGGCACGGAAGAACCAGCCATTAGTGATCTTGGGCAGCCAGCTCGCGCGCAGCGCCTTCGACAGTTGGCCGCCCATCTTCTCCAGCGCGTCGGAATGGTCGACAGGCCTGTAGCCTTTGCCACCGCCGGCATCGTCGAAGCCAGCAAGGGTCGCGATCCCCTCGAGGATGGTGGACTTCCCGGTGCCGTTCTCGCCGGCGATGATGGTAATCGGGGCTTTAAAACTAAGCTCGAAGTCGTCGGCGAAGATGGGAAGGCAAAACGGATAGGTTTCCCGATTGGATATCTTCGACGGCTCAAGCCAGACTCGTTTCAAATACGGCGCGGGCAAATTGATCGTGCGATTGCCTCTCCTGCCCATATTCCGGTCCCCAGCCAGTTGTTGCTGCCAAATCGGCCATCGCTAGGAACATAACAAGAACAATCGCCGCATGGAAGTGGTATCTGTGGCCAGCTACAAACTCCGATTGCTCCCTAATTCAGCACCTCCAGCACCAGCTCCATCGTCATCAGCACGGGATTGTCGCCGCGGATCAGCCGGCCCTCGGCGAGGCCGCCGGCGTAGTCGACGAGGGCGACGTCGAGCGCGGCCTGCAGTGCGCCGGAGCCGCCGGGGGCGATCGTGCCGGCCGTTATCGCCAGTTCGGTGGCAAAGGGCTCGGTCACGCCGCCATGGGTGAAGCGCGCGCCTATGGTCGAGCCGACGCCGCCGTGGATCCTCGCACGCGCGATGCCGTGCTCGCGGCAAAAGCCTTCGAGCGCCCCCGCAAAGTCCTGGTTCGGCCGCAGCCGCAGCGCGAAGGCGCGGCTTGTGGCCTGTGCGCCGCTAGGCTCAGCGGCCACCGGTCCGAACAGCTTGAAGTTGGTTTCGCCGTCAGGCTCCGCCGTGAACATCGCTCCGTCGATGCCGAACGCCGCAACCTCGAACGGCTCCGCGACGACAGTCTCCTCGGGAAGCATGTGGCCGCCGCTGGCGCGACCGTCCGCCTCGGTCCAAAGCCCGTGGCAATGAAAGAACGGCGCACCGTCGCGCCTGCCGAGCGTCAGGCTGCCCAGCTTCACCCGCGTCACGCCCTGGGGTCGAAAGGTGTCACTGTAGAACGCGGCGTTCTCGCCCGTCTTCGACAGCGCCGGCATCACGTAAGCGAACGGGCCGAGCGCGCCGGGACCGAAGTTGAGCACGCCGCCGGCAAAGCCCTCCGCCGCGAAGCCGCGGCGTGCGGCTTCAAGCAACGGCATGCCGGCCTCGAGCCTGAACGCGAAGGCCTGTCCCCTCGCCTCCACCCATTGGATACGCTCGGCGACCGGTGCGCCCGGCTGCTTGATGCTCCGCATGATCAGCGCTCAGCCCGCCTGCTTGTTGTCGAGATCGAGCAGGCCGCGCGCCTCGAGCTCGTCGCGCACCATCCGCTTGGGGATCTTGCCATAGCCCGACTTCGGCAGCGCCTCCCAGAAGAAGAAGCGCTTCGGCATCTTGTAGCGCGGCACCTTGGGGCCAAGGAACGCGACCATCTCCGCCTCGCTCACGGGCTTTGCACCTTCACGCGCAACGCAGACGGCAACGCCGACCTCGCCCCAGGTCGGATCGGGCACGCCGAGGACGGCGACCTCGCCGACCGCAGGATGCGTCAAGATCTTCTCCTCGATCTCGCGCGGATAGATGTTGGAGCCGCCAGAGATGTACATGTCGGAGGCCCGTCCCGTGATGTAGACGAACCCCTCCTCGTCCATGTGGCCGAGATCGCCGGTCCGGAACCAGCCGTTGCGAAACGCCTTCGCGTTGGCCTCGGGGTTATCGTAGTAGCCGGCGAACACCGCAGGCCCGATGACGCAGATCTCCCCGCTCTGGTTCGGCTTCAGCTCGCGGCCCTCGTCGTCCTGGATCGAGACCTGCATGCCCGTGCGCTCGAAACCGCAAGTGCCGATCTTGGCATGCGGACCGTCCTCGACATCGTGCAGCGCCGCCGGCAGCACGGTGATGTTGCCGGTGACCTCGCCGAGGCCAAAATACTGCACGATGACCTTGCCGAGCTTGTTCAGCGCGGTCTTCTGATCCTCGCGATACATCGGCGCGCCTGCATAGATCACCTGGCGCAACGAGGAATGGTCGAACTTGTCGACCGCGGGATGCTCGACCATCATCTTCAGGATCGTCGGCACGGTGAAGAGATTGCTGACACGATGCGTCTCGATCAGACGGAACGCCTCGCCGATGTCGAACTTCTCCGTCGGCAGCAGCACGGTACGCGCGCCGCGCGCAGTCTGCATCAGCTGATGCACGCCGGCGCCATGCGACAGCGGCGCGACCACGAGCGATGCATCCGCCTCGGTGGTGCCCGGCGTCAGATCGGCAAGGTGATTAGTAACCACAAAGCCCATCTGTCCATGCGTGAGCACGGCCGCCTTGGAACGGCCGGTGGTGCCGGAGGTGAAGAAGAACCAGCAGGGATCGTCATGCTCGACGGCGACGTTCTCGATCCTAGTGCCCGCATACTTGTTGATCGCCTCCGCAACGGTGGTCTCACCAAACGCGCCGTCACCAATGCGCCAGGTGAACTCCAATGCGCTACCACCAACGGCTGCGGCATGCTCGGGAAAATCGCCGTGGCACAAGAACCCTCTCACACCGGAGGCCTGCGCGAGATAGGCGACCTCGTCCGGCATCAGGCGGAAATTTGTCGGCACCCAGATCGCGCCGAGCCGAAACGCGGCGAACATCGAGAAGAACATCTCGTCGCCGTTCTTGGAATGGACGAGGATGCGGTCGCCCTTGTTGATGCCGCGCGCGGCAAGCGCGGCAGCGAGCGCGGACACCTGCGCGTCGATCTCGCGCCAGGTCCAGGATCTGTCGCCCCACACGAAACCCGGCCGCGACCCGTGCCGCCGCGCATTCTGGGTCAGCATGTAAGCGAGGTTCATGACGCGGCGCGACATCCGCAATGGTTGCATGGGGCTTCCTCTTCGCTGGTGGACGGCGCGCAGCCGGACCGCTCTTGGCGGCCCATTTATCGCCATCATCAGCAGCGCCGCAAGGCCGCTCGCTGCAGAGCCCCATTACGGCATCTTGAACGCGAAAGGCGTCGTGGAGATCGCCTTCTCCTTGAAGCAGGATGGCGAGCCGTGCCCGCCGCAATAGCCGCCATGCAACTCGAAGCGCATGGTGCGCGCCGCGCCCCGCTTCATCGGCCTCGGCTCGATCTCGTAGTTCCGGACATAGCCGTCGAATACGCGGCGCAAATTACCGTTTGGCAGCGTCACCAGAACGTTCATGACGCAGCCGCCGCTGCCGCAATAGGCGGCCTCGCTGCCATCGCATTTGGTGTCGCGGAAATCGACGACGTAGTCGTCGCGGCCATCGCCGGTGAGATCGACCTTGCGCACCGTATCTGGTGCAAAGCTGACCGCGCCGCCGCCCTGGCTCGCGCATTCCTCATGAGCGTAGCGCAGCGCCTTCTGCACTTCGCTGGGATAATCGGCCGGATTAAACGGTTTCGCGTCCTCGGCGCGGACGAGGCCGCCGGCGAAGAGAACGCAGATCAGGATCAAGAGTCTCATTCGTCTTGGTCGTCGCCATCGCTTCGATCGTTCAGGGATTCTTAAATATGATCGGCGCATCCTTGACCTGTCTCCGCGTACAGAGTTCCGCACCATGTCCAAAGCGCCCGCCTTTCTCCTGTTGTCGCTGACGCTCGCCGGATGTGCCGCGGCCCCGCAAGCGCGGCTCGCCTCCGATCCCGCCTTCGCCCCGCAGCGCTATGCCTGGGACGGTGCTGGTGAGAATCCCAATCAGCCCAAGCCAGCGCACACATCGCGGAGTGCCACCCGAACTGGCCAGGACAAGTCGGTCACGGCACTCCAGCCTTACTCGAAGGAGTGGTGGCAGGCCCAGGACGGTATCGAGGCCGAACAGGAGTCACAGGTCAAGCGATCGCTCGTCATCTGCAAGGGCTGCCTGCGGCCGCAGCCCGCGGAGGATTCGCGTCTGGCCAAGGCCGCCGATTGAACCAATCCGCCGCCACAAAACTCTACTGAGATACACCGCCGGCCGGACATTCCGGTCTATAAGCGCGGGTAGAACCGATCTCAGGACATCCCATGCTCACGCGCCGCACCTTCGTCGCAGCCTCTCTTCTCGCCACCGTCAACGCGGCCGCCGCGCACGCCCCGCCAGCCAGCGATCCCGTCGCGATCCTGACCGCGATCTACACCCGCGCCGCCAAGGGCAAAGGCGATGGCGGCGGCGCCTTCATCATCGAGACCAAGGCGGCCAAGGCGAAATATCTCTCGAAATCGCTGGTCGCGCTGTGGGCCAGGGCCGATGCGCACACGCCGAAGGGCGACGTCGGACCGGTCGATTTCGATCCCGTAACCAACTCGCAGGAACCGGACGTCAAATCCTTCAAGCTCGATACCGAAAAGCTCGAGTCCGACAAGGCCACGATCGCGGTGACCATCGCCGGTCACCGCAACGACCGCAAACCCGCCGACCAGGTCGTGCGTTATGAGTTCGTGCGCGAGGCCAACAGCTGGAAGATCGACGACATCACGGGCTCATCCGACGGGCAACCCTGGTCGATCCGCAAGATGCTGACGGACTCGCTGAAGAGCTGACGGGAGGAGACATGAGCGCCGTCATCGACAACAAGGCCCATCACCGCTTCGAGCTCGAAGTGGATGGCCATCTCGCCACCGAGCACTACCGGCTCGACGGCAACGTCATCACTTTCGAGCATACGGAGGTGCCGAAAGAGCTCGGCGGCAAGGGCGTCGGCTCAAAGCTGGTGCAAGGCGCGCTCGACCAGGTCCGCGCCGCAGGATTGAGCCTGCTCCCGCAATGTCCGTTCGTGAAGGCCTGGATCGACAAGCATCCAGACTACGCGGATCTGGTAGCGAGATGAGGAGCGCAGGCCCGTCGATTGCGTGACGGGCCTGCGCATCTCTATGACCTATTGCCCATGCCTCAGCATGTCCTGGTCACTCTGGTCCCAGTCCTGCCATAGCTGAAGCGCGCCGAGCAGCACCACCACCGCGCCGAGGCTGGTGTGGTAGACGCGCAGAAAGCCTTCGCCGGAATAGCCGAGGACATAGGGCGAGACGATCAGCCAAAGCCCGACCAGGATCGTCGCCACCTCCTGCCAGCGCTGCAACGCAACATATTCGAGCTGGCTGAGGCCAAACACGACCAGGCCAACTGCGACCGTGTTCAGGATCACCGCCTGGTGTCCGACGATCGTTTCATGATCCTGGACGGGAAACCACGGCGACGCAACGATCAGCGCGCCGAGCACCATCCCGCACCAGTCTTCCCATGTTCGATGAGTATTCAGAAAACCAAAGTCCGACATCGTAACCTCCTACACAAGAGGCATACGTCGGCGGCTGGCGATCACGACACTCCGAATGTTTAGCGACCCTGCCGGCCGCATTCGGGCGTATGTCCTGGAGAACACGTGGGAACCGGCTGCGCGGTTGCAAGGGCGACACCGTGGTTTTTTGCCAGCGAAGCGGTGCGACGCAAACGACGACCTGCGGGGTTGATCCAACCAAGGCGCGTGCTCATCAGGGCGCGCACAAGGTCCGCTGTGCCCCTGATAGCGGCGCAAGAGCGGACCTCACTAGTGGTCCGAGTTGGGCCCAGGAGCCGACATCGCTCCAATCAAGCGGCGATACTTGTCAGGCTCCTTAGCGGCCGTAGGGGAAGCAGCGGTTGCGATCGAGTGTGAGACCGAAATGCGCTCCCAGTGCAGCGATGGCCGCGTCCTGCTGAGGATAAGGATCGGCATTGGATGCGGCAACGATGATGATCCGGAACCCGCCGCGATCCTTGCCACCCGGTGGCAGCATCGCTGTAGTTAGTGCATTGCCCTCCCTGTCGCGCAGCGTGAGGAAAAGCGGCATCTCTCGCTGTACATGGGCCTCGAGGCCGATGTCGCGCTCGATCGCGTTGGGCCGCTCGGGACGCCAGGACTGGACTGCCTTCTCCCGCTCGCGGCGGAAATATTTCTCAACTGTGTGGCCCATCAGGCGCGACTCATGCATCGCTTCACCTTCCGTCTCGATACGGAACCAGGTCTTGCCCTTCGGCGCGTCGCAAACATACTGCATTTCGCCCGTCCTGCGATCGCGGCAATTCTAGGGCGGCGGCCCTGCAAAGCCAATATGAGACTAGCTCCCATGTATAGCGCTGCACGATCAGAGGGGCTAAGAGTTCTTGATTGGACGTTGAAGTTCTAGTGAGCCCAAACAATACTAGGTCGACCGGAATAATCCTGTTC
>NZ_JBBIAM010000057.1:0-57864 GCF_054185185.1 Bradyrhizobium sp. UFLA05-153 | reverse complement strand
GATGTGTATAAGAGACAGACCCAGGCAGCAGGTGGTCGCCGTCAAAGTCGAGCGCGCCCAATGAACTCGTCTTGCCGGTCGAGACGTCTGCGATCATCCCGTCGACAATCTGAACTGTTCCGTCGAAGCACGCCGACCGGGTCACGATCTTCGCGTTGGTCAATACAATTTCGCCGCAATGAAGGACGTTTTGTCGTCTTTGACGTGGAGAATTCGTCGATTGACTCATTGGAGGGCGCCTCTTTCCTGCCTCTGAACCTGCTTGTGTTCTAGCAGCTCTCAAACGAGCGGTGAGAGACAATGCGATGACAAATGATGTCACTCTGCCGGACTTGTACCCTCGTCTTCAAATAGAGAGCCTGTGCCTGTGGTAACGTTGCCCGGCCATGAAGCGGACTGCGAGGCCGAACATGCGAGATCCGATGCCATGGAGACGCTACAGCAGCGGCGCGGCGTGACCTCACGCTGGCGCCTAATCGAGCGAGCGATCGAACAGGAGATTGGCGCCGGGACATGGGGCCCGGCGCCCGGCTACCAACGGAATTCGAACTCGCCGTCCGTTTCGAGGTCCACCGCAAGACGATCCGGCAGGCGCTCTCCTCTCTGCGAGAGCGCAATCTCTTGAGGACCAAGCAGGGACGCGGGGCCTTCGTCAAGGAGCGGGTGGTGCGACATCACATCGATCCGACGTCGCGCCTCAGTGGTGCTTTGCGCGACATTCACTGGGTCGGCAAAAAACGCGTTCTCGGTTTCAGCCGGGTCCGAACTGAAAGGGAACTCGGTCGCGATCTGAGGCTCGACCGCAGTCATTTCGCCCGCAAGGTGGATACGGTCACGATTATGGATGACGTCGCCATCGCCGTCGCATCCAGCTATTTTCCTTTGCCGCGCTTCGAGCGTATTGAGCAGATGATCATGGAAACCGGCAGCTTCACGCAGGCTTGGCGCAGATGCGGCGTGACGACCGACAAGCGCCACGAAACCCGGATTCCGGCAATCGCACTCTCCAAGCCCGATTCGGAAGCGCTCGGGCTACCCTACCGTCAGCCAATGATCCTGGTGACAAATGTCAACGTCGACGGCGCCGGCATCCCGATCGTGCTGTCGAGGATGCGCGTCGCTCCCCAGCATATGGAATTGGCGGTCAATTTCAACTAGCTCGTTTCGGCCGTCTCAGGGCAGGGAGTCTGACTCGCCGGGTTCTCTCCCCGGAGGGCAAAGTATTGATATGGTACGGACCGTACCATCCCGGCCGGCGGGTGGCCAGGGCCATATCTTTGCCCGCATCCGGCTCCTGAACACATTCTGGCTCGAAGATCGGCGTCCCCTATGTCCATCGAAATGGGTATGATTGGCGCAATCGTCCTGGTTTTGTCAGCGCGACTTCATCCTCGCCCGATAGAGATCCCTAAGGCGCCTCGCCGAGAGGAGGCCGAGCTCGGCTGGAAAGACTTTGGCAGATGAGTGACATCCACCTCCATCACATTATCAAATCCTTTGGTTCCACGCCGGTCGTTCGCGACCTTTCGCTCGCGATCCATGATGGGGAGTTTGTGACGCTACTGGGCCCGTCGGGATGCGGTAAGTCGACACTTCTCAGGATTCTGGCAGGGTTGGAGGTGCAGGATAGCGGGTCGGTGAGGATCGGCGAGCGCTTGGTCGATGGCGTGCGGCCGAAGCTCCGTGATATCGCCATGGTGTTCCAGTCCTATGCGCTTTATCCCCACATGACGGTCTCCGCCAATATGGCCCTGCCGCTCCGCATGCGGCGATTGAGCGCCCTGCAAAGGCTGCCGATCCTGGGATGGGTCTTACCCAGCACCCGGCGGGTCTGTGCCGAAATCGAGGCGGAAGTCATTCGCATAGCCGAGGCGCTCGGCATCGGCCATCTGCTTTCCCGAAAACCTAGCCAGCTCTCCGGCGGCCAGCGCCAGCGCGTCGCCGTAGGACGCGCTATGGTTCGCCATCCTGCAGTCTTCCTGATGGACGAGCCGCTAAGTAACCTCGACGCCAAGCTTCGGGTCCAGATGCGCGCCGAGATTAAGGACATCCATCGCCGGCTCGGCGTCACCTTCGTCTATGTCACCCATGATCAGGCCGAGGCAATGACGCTTTCTGATCGCGTCGCAGTGATGCTCGACGGCGAATTGATCCAGGTCGCCCCACCCCAGGAAATTTATTCCGACCCCGACGACCGCCGTGTTGCTGAATTTGTCGGCAGCCCCAAGATCAATCTTCTCGAGGCGGTGGTGCGCGAGCGTGGTTCGGTTAACGTCGCCGGCACCAGCTTCCAGCTTCTCTCCGATGCTTCACCTGGGGAGGCGCTCGCCCTCGGCATCCGGCCGGAAGCCTTTCACATGTCCGAGTGCGGCGGAGCCAACACTTTGACCGGAGCGGTTCGGCTCATCGAGCACATGGGCTCCGACCTTTTCGTCCACCTCAACCTTGCCGGCCTCGATCATCCGCTTATCGCCCGGTTTGCCGCCGAGCGTGCGCCCCACATCGCGCTTGGCCAGACGCTGCATTTGGCCGTGGATCCAGACCGCATTCTCGTCTTTGGCGAGGACGGCAAGAGGCTGAGGCCAAGCGACTCGGCGAAAATGCGCAAGGTCACGCCAATCCGGCAGTTCGCCTCGTGAGCGCACTCGGTTCCACTCAGTCAGCGGAGGCGCTGCCCCGTCGCACTCAGCTCACCCTACGCCGTAGGCGCCTCGCCGAGTGCACGGCGGCCTACGCGCTCGTAGGCCCCGCGGTCCTCCTGCTTTTCGTGCTGTTCTTCGTGCCCGTGATTGCAATGTTTGTCATCGCGCTAACCGATTGGCAGTTCGGTGCGCGTACACTCGCCTTCGTCGGATTCGCGAATTTCCGCGAAGTCTTCGCCGATCAGGGATTTCGGACCTCGCTTCTCAACAGCGTGTTCTATGTTCTCGTCGTCGTGCCCGGCACCGTGACCTTCGGCCTTGCCATCGCAGTGCTGATCGAGAGCGGACAGTCGCTGCGCGCCCTCTACCGCGCCGTCCACTTCCTGCCCTTCATGGCGACGCTGGCCGCCATGGCAATCGCGTGGGAGGCGCTCCTCCATCCCACGATCGGCCTCGTCAACCAGACCTTCTCGGCGGTGGGGATGCCCACCGCCAATTGGCTTCGCAACGAGGCGACCGCTTTGCCGGTACTTGCCGTCATAGGCATCTGGCAGAACCTCGGCTTCGCTATGGTCCTCTTCCTCGCCGGACTCAAGTCGATCCCCCGCGAGCTTTATGATGCCGCCGAGATCGATGGCGTAGATCTCTGGTTCGATCGCCTCCGCACTGTCACCTTGCCAATGCTCGGTCCGGTTTCGATGTTCGTCGTCATCGTAGTGGCGCTTCGCGCCTTCCAAACCTTCGACACAGTCAAGGTGCTGACCCAAGGGGGACCGGGCCACGCATCCGATGTGCTGCTTTACACGTTATACCGCGAGAGTTTCGAATATCTCCGCACCGGCTATGGAGCCGCCATCGCGGTCGTCTTCCTCGTGATTGTCGTGGCATTGACGCTTATTCAAACACGCGTAATGGACAGGAAGGTGCACTACCAATGAGCGTCCGCCTTTCGGCTCCCGCCGCGATCTTGCGTCACGTCATATTGCTGATTACGGCCTCCTTCATTTTGCTGCCGTTCGTCTGGATGGTTAGCCTTTCGCTGAAACCGCCGGGCGAAATCTTCCGCGAACACTTCTCGCTTCTTCCCGAGCAATGGTACGCGTTGCAAAACTACAGCAAGGCGCTGACCTCCGCGCCGTTGCCGCGATACATGGGCAATGGTCTCCTGATCTGTGCGGCGATCCTGGTACTTCAGATCCTGACGTGCGCCCCTTGCGCCTATGCGCTCGCTAAGCTGCGGTTTCCCGGTCGTGACCTTATCTTCAGTCTGGTGCTGATCGGCCTCCTCCTTCCACACCAGGTTTTGTCGTTGCCGCTGTTCATCCTCTGCTATGAGCTTGGCATCCTTAATACCTATGTCGCGCTGATCTTTCCTTACGTAGTCTCGCCATTTGGCATCTTCCTCTTTCGCCAGGTATTCAAGACCATTCCCGACGATGTGGTGCACGCCGCTCGGCTCGACGGGCTCTCGGAACTGGCCATCGTTTGGAAGGTGATGCTGCCGATGGCACTCCCTGCGGTGATCGCCTTTTCGATCTTCTCCGTTGTCGGTCACTGGAACGATCTGTTCTGGCCGCTTATTGCGGTACGCTCGGAGAGCCTGATGCCGCCGCCGCTCGGGATTATTGCGTTCGCAAACCAGGAAGCCGGCAACGACTACGGCCCCCTTATGGCCGCTTCGACAATGGTCGTGCTCCCCCTCGTCGTCGCTTTCCTTGCCGCTCAGAAATGGTTCGTCGAGGGAATGACAGGAGGAGCGGTCAAGTGAACGGAGCCATTTCAGGAAAGGATGGGGAATGAACGGAGCATCTACTCAATCGATCGGCACGTCTGTCGACAGTTTCTGGTCAACCCCGCCCAAATTGGAGAAGTTTCGGGTGATCGGACATAGGGGAGCCCCGGAATACGTGCTTGAGAATACCGCGGCGTCTTTTCGCCACGCACTCGACTCGGGTGCCGATGCGGTAGAGACCGACGTACACCTAACCGCCGACGGGACTATAGTCTGCCTTCACGATGGCGACCTGTTGCGTGTCGCTGGCTTTCCCGACGCTATCGGCGACATTGATATCCACCAGGCACGCCGGCTCTTTCCGGCACTGCTCACCTTCGCCGACTTTCTGGAGATGACTCGTGGGACACCGGTCATCGCCGACCTGAAACAGGCCACTCCTAATGAGGTGGACATCTATGTTGGAAGCTGCCAGTCCCTCGGAGCCATCGACCGCATCCTTTTCACCGCCTATACAACTGAGATCGCGGAGGCGATCCGGCGCCGGTCAGCTTCTGCGACCATCGGCGCATTCTTTCCCGAAGGCGGCGCCGGCCTGGATGTCGCGGTGTCCGTCGGTGCCAATTGGATTCGCGTGCTGCCCGCAGATTATGACCATCCCACGATCGACGCCATCCGCCGCGCCGGTCTTGGAACCATTGCGGTTGCGTCGCCGCGATCGAGCTTTCAGACGGCGACGGACATCGAGGCGCTCGTGGCGATCGCGCGCCTTGGGATCGACAGCGTCCTCACCGACCGGCCGGATCTCGCAAGGGATCCGCGCCTTACACCAGTCGGTGCAGCGGTTTGATCGCGGAGCGGCTGGACGTCACTGGACTCTTGGCGCAGACTTCCCAGCACCCGGAGACCCGAGATCGACCGATGACTGTCGACAACCAGGATCGACCATCATCCCTCTACGCTAGGCGCGGCGCGACCTCGCTGTGGCGTATCGTGGTCGAGGCCATCCGCAAGGACATCACCGGCGGGACGTACAAGCCCGGCGAACGCCTGCCCACCGAAACCGAGCTGGCGGCGACGTTCGGTGTTCACCGCAACACTGTGCGGCGCGCCTTCGCAGTGCTCAAAGAGCGCGATTATGTGCGCATCGAGCAGGGTCGAGGCACCTTCGTCAAGGAACGCATCGTCCGCCACCGATTGGGTCCTAAGACTCGCTTAACCGCATCTCTGCGCGATATGGACCGCGTCGGCGAGCGCCGCTTCGTCCGTTCCGCACGGGTTCGAGTCGACAGGGACTTGGCGCGCGACCTTCGCCTGCCCCAGGGTCAGTTCGCGCGTAGGGTCGATACGTTGAACGTGATCGACGACGTCGCTGTTTCAGTTGCAGCGAGCTATTTCCCGCTGCCCCGCTTTGAGGGCATTGAGACACTTATTGAGCGGACCGGCAGTTTCAGCGAATCCTGGAAACACTTCGACATCCTCGACTACCGTCGGTTCGAGACGCGGATTTCCGCCGGTTCGCTCTCGCAGGCCGATTCCATTCTCCTCGCCCTGCCGCGCCGGCAACCTGTGATCTTGATCACCAATATCAATGTGGACGCCGAGGGCGTTCCGATCGTGGTCTCAAAAACCCGAGTCGCCCCGCAACATATGGAATTGGTCATTCGCTTCGGCGAATGAGGCCCCCGGGGCGCCTGGGCACAAACGCTAGCTTTCGCGGGAAGGGTACGTTTGTCTGACTCATCTGGAATCTGTCAGTGGGGGTTAAACGAACTGACATCGGCGTATCAGATGCCGGGCTCATGTTCGCGCCCCGAAACGCTCCGTTGCTTCCAAGGATGGGAACATCGGGGCCCCCCGTTTGCCTCGGAGATGGTCAGTGACAAGGATTGCCTGCGTCGGCGCGATTGCCTTGAGTCTGCTTGGAGCGGCCGCTGTGCATGCCGAGACGGTGCTCGCCGTGTCGTATGCGCTGCCGAGCAGCTACCGGACGACGCAGGAGGAAATCGCCAAGCGCTTTCAGGCCGAGCATCCCGGCGTACGGATCGACCTGCGCGCGCCGCTCGCAACTTATGATGATGTCGTCAACGAACTGCTGAAGTCCCGTCTCACCGGCGGGGCGCCCGACGTCGCCTTTGTTGGTATGAATCATGTCGGCCTCATCGCCGAACGTAGTCTCGCCATCCCGCTGGACCGGTTTGTGGAGGACCAGGGCGGATGGCCGGCGTTGGGCTATTATCCGCCGATCTTGTCTCTCGGCGCCGTAGCTGGGCGGCAGCTTGGGATACCATTCGCGATCTCTCTCCCGGTGCTGCATGTAAATGTGGATCTAGTGCGCCGCGCTGGCGGATCCATGGAGGCGTTCCCATCAGACTGGGACGGCATCGCTGAGCTCGGGAAAAAAATCTCCGCTCTCGACCCCAAGCTATCGGGCTTCACCTTCCAATACGACGCCTGGGGCAACTGGACACTTCAAGCACTCATTCGAGGCGCCGGCGGACGAATGGACGGGCCGGAGGGCTGCGGTGTCGGCTTCGACGGCCCCGAGGGGCGGCAGGCGCTCGAAACTCTGCAGCTGTTTCACGAGAAAGGCATGCCCGCCATGTCATGGCAGCAAGTGCTGCAAGGCTTCTCCTCCGGGACGATCGGAATCTCGGCCGCTTCCGGCGCCACAACGGTGCGCAACGAGGCGCAGATCAAGACGGCCTTCGAATACCGCACCCTGCGATTCCCGATGATTTCGCCAAGCGGCAAGCTGCCTGCCGGCGGGACCATGCTCGTAGTTACCACGCCGGATCCGCGGAAGCAGGGGCTGGCTTGGGAGTACGTCAAGTTTGCCACCGGCCCGGCAGCCCAGACCCTCATGGCAGAGAATACCGGCTATCTTCCAGTCAGCAAGCGTGCGGTTGATGACCCGGCGTTGCTCGGGTCCTTCTACAAGAGCCGCCCCAATCAGGCGACCGCCCTCGCCCAAATGGGCAAGCTGACCAATTGGTATATGTGGCCTGGCCCTAACGGGCTGAAGATTTCATCCGTCATCCAGGATCATGTGGATGCGATCGTCGCCGGCAAGGCCGGCGCCGGAGAAACCATGCCGAAGCTCGCCGCTGCCGTTACCTCTCTGCTGCCGCCCTGCAGAGCGGCGAACTAAGCGTGGGCGTAGTCGGCGCGCGAGCGCACTAGCAGGACAACCATTCATCGAATGCGACAACGAAGACCTCGCCAACGCGCGGCCGGTCTACAGACACGCTCGTGCCGATGACCGAGCGCTTCGGTGTCCCGGTCTCGTTCGATTGAGCCTCTCTGAAAAACATAGCGATCTATGTTTGCATACTTGTGGAGACTTCAATGCCAAAAGGAACGATCGGACTAATCCCCGCCCATCTCAAATCTGACGTTGCGCGGCCGCGACGATCGGGCAAGTTCGTCGCATCGCGATGGATCACGACTACCGCTTTCATTGATTGCGCACCTTCGCGTTTTGGGTCGGCCGCTCTCGGTTTGATGAGCTTAGCAACTAGGCGTAATGCCGGGCTATTCCTTACAATGACAAACAGAGAGCACGCAAAACACGAGAAGCCATATGCCGCACGCGTATTTGCAGGTAAATCTGCGAGTATCAAATGGCCGCTTTCCGTCGCCGCGTTTTTGACCGTAGTTGGAATGGGCGGAATGACGTCTGCGTACGCCGCCGATGCGACCATGCCGAGTAACAACAACGGAGCGGTCTCCTCGCCGACGGTGCAAGTGGACCCCAATTCTCTCCGCATAAAGGGATTGAACATCGGTCTCCCGGGTCCCGCAGATACGATTGATCCGGACATTGGGGGCGCTCGATCTGAGCTTGCCAAAGCTGGCATCGGCTACATAGGTATGAGCCTAAATAACTTTTACGACAATACCTTGCCTCATGCTTTCGCGCCCACGTGGTCTCAACAACTATACAATGGGCAGAATTTTACTGCGAGTACCCAAAATTACATGTTCATCACATACGATCTCAGTCGATTTGGAATTCCTGATGGTCAGATCGTTGTCGGCGCTGGGGCGAATGCCTACACATGGTATGGCGCTGGCCCTAACCGATCCGGGCTCACTATGGCGACTTTCTATCAGACATTCTTGGATCGGACATTCGAGTTAAAACTAGGTTATATCGACAACGCGTGGGAATTTGTTGGTGCTTCTGTAGGCGGAAGCCTGGCCTCAAGCGTGTTCGGGCCAACAGGGAGTATCCATTACCAGGGAGGGCTAAATAATACGAACGTACCTACCCCAGGTGTGATCTTCAAATACAATATTGATCGCCATTTCTATGACAAGGCGACTGCGCAACGCTCCGTCAGCCCAGACGGCCAAGTTGCTGAGGTCAATGCAAATCCGAATGCTGTGAATTGGACGGTCTCGAACGCCGGCGTCCTTTACCTCGACGAATTTGGCTACAAACGCGACGCAGCACCGTCGTTACCTCAAATGTGGATACGGGCCGGCGCCGCGTACAACACTAGTGATTATAAAAATAAGCAAATTACGGGCATCAGAACAGAAGGAAATAGCTTCTATTACTTTCTGGCCGATCGGCAACTTTGGCAGAATGTGCCTGTTAAGGGCTCTGCGGGCCGCGGCATTTACGCCGGATTTTCGGTGATGTACGCTCCGCCAGAGCTCAATACCATCAGCCAGTATTACGAAGGCAGGCTGTACGGGAAGGGTTTATTCAACAGCCGCCCAGACGACATGATCTCCTTGGTACTGACCGATACGGTCTTCAGCAAATACCTGGTCGAGCAAGCTTTGCTCAGCAACAAGCTAGCCCATACAGACAGCAAATCAGTAACGATTAGTTACAACGCCCATGTTGCACCGGGCATTTATGGGAGCTTGGGCCTCGGTTATGTAAATCACCCCACTAGTGTTACCTACACTAAGACGACTGGTAGCGCTCTGAACGCTTTGGCCAATTTGAACGTCTTCTGGTAGTGCTTGCGAGCTAAGCAGGCTTGAACGATGCGGGCCTGCGCGGACTGAAGCGCCGCGCGGGCCACTACGTGGGGCGGTAGAGCGGTGGATCTTTAGGATGCTCGGGTGCACAATCTCGCGAACGCCAAACAATCAAACAATCTCCTGTGGAGACGGTCCAAGGAGCCCGCAAGGACAATCCGTTTCTGTCCAAGCGACACATCACATGGCGAGCGCATTGCAGTTCCCGGAATTTGACAGACACGAAATGAAGAGATGAAGCCGGGCCTGTGCCCCGCTCATCAGGATTGACAATAAATTGTGGCCATACGATCGTAGGCGAGTCAGGCTGGCAGGTGCAACCGCAGTTCGCCCCGAGCCGGCCGCACGCTTTTCCCTAGCTGAGGGTCAAGGGTGCGGGTCACCGCCACATAGCGGGTTATGTTCGATTTTTAGAGAGCCCCTGGCGATTCGTCGCATGAGCTCGTGAGAGTTCGTTGCACCTTCGGGAAGTGCCGTCAGACCATCGTAATGGTCTGATCTCGCTTCGGCTTTCGCTCGCACGCTGCCATCGCTCCATGCACCTGCATGAGATCCGATCGAGTGGAGGCATCGCTCATTTCATTATCGCGCCGTACGTCGCATCTCCCTTTGAGTTAAACTACCACTCGCACCCCGCCCAGATGGTGGGTCGTGTTCGTTGGCGGTTTGCAGGCAAGACGAGCCGCTCGTCGCAACGGACCATTCGATTTCACCACGTCCAATTTGATCGCGGCAGGCAGCGGATTGAATCGTCGAACACTGGGCTTGGGTGCGGTGCTGATCGAGTTGTCGAAAGAAGGACCCAACCGCTGCAGGCTCTCGCGTTCGGCTCCTTGCTTGGGATTATTTAGACAAGCTAGGTTGGCGCCCGTGCAGTAATTCTAAGGGGTGGCGCGCGCTGGGATTCAGTCACGACGGGCATACTTGCCGCCATCCCGGGCGCCTATGTTGTTGATCGTGGGCGACGGACGATTCTTCGCCGTTACGACCTTCATCTTGCAGTTTTTCCATTTGCTATTCTGCGTCGGCAGCGAAGCACTTGCTGTCGTGTGGACGATGATGCACCCCGTCTTTGGCACAAGCTCAAATTCGCAATGTCTTCACATGTCGAGCTGCCACTCAATCCGATCTCCGCCGCCTGGCCTCGCGTTCTTGCTGAGATGCTGGTGCGCTTTGGTAACCATTCCTTCACCGGATCCGCTTCCCCACCGTCATGCGGAACGCTTGCGAAGCTTCTGTTGGTGCGCGATCGGTGTGCACGATTGGCAATTGCGAAAGTGTGCAATACCGGCGGGGCTGAGCCAGCATGACTATACTCGAGATGAGCGGCTCACGCACTTCAGCTTGTAGTCATACTCCAGCACGCCATAGTCTAAAAAGCAAATGAGCCTTCCTTTTCCGGACCGAAACCTTGTGTCGGTTGAAGGGGTATGTCTGGCAAATTCGTCTGGGAATTGTCAGGGCGGCTTAAACGAACCGACATCGGCGCATCAGATACGGAGCACATCGTCGAGTCAAAAGAGGGGCGCCGTTCTGGTCGAATCCGAACAGCCCAAACACAATTTATTCCAAAGGAGTTGCAAATGAACAGACGCGATTTCTGTGAACTCATCGCTGCTGTCGCTGGCTTCGGCGTACTTGGGGCCAACGTCCTCAAGGCCGCACCTCTAGCGGTTTTGCCTATTGACGGCGAAGCATCCTGGGCGGCAGGCGCGAATTATCCGAACAATCGCGCCCCACTGGGCCAAAGCCGATATGTCAAACTTCCTTTGGGAGCGATCCGTCCGTCGGGGTGGCTCCTCGATCAGCTGACCTTGCAGGCGCGCGGCATCACCCGCCACCTTCCCGAGCTATGGGACGTCGTCGGAGAATCCGCATGGAAGGGTGATGCGGGCAAGAACGTCAGAGACGGTGTGTTCGATACTAACGCACGCTTCGTCCCTCGCTGGCTTGAAGGCTTGACTACGCTCGCAGGGGTTCTTCATGACGACGACCTTGAAGCTCTCGGAAAGCCATACTTGGAGCATGCGCTCTCCATCAAGGATCTTACGAGCATAACACCGAGCGTTATCGCGTGGTCCTGGATTGCCAGATCGATGCCGCAATATTACGAACTCACGGGCGATCGGCGAGCCATCCAGGTCGTCCGCACCATCTTAGATTATGCGGATACTGTGCGAGAACCTGAGAATCTTGCAGTGTTCAGCTCAAAGTGGTCGGGCGTCCTGTTGAGCTCCGGCATCTGGTACTACAATCAAACCGGCGATACAGAGGTGCTCGCCCTCCTTGAGCGTTGCACAAAGCGCTGCGTCGATGATTACACGAACTACTTCAAAAATTTTCCAGAAGATCCAAAGGCATTCGCCGAGATGTGCGATTTCGTCCCGCATTACTGCGACCCTCGTGGTAAGCCTGGCCAACCCCCTTTGAAAGGCTCCCCCGAAATTGGCCGTCAGGGCTTTAACACATCGATGGCCGTTGCTTACCCGGCGCTTCACTCGCTGATCTCCGGTGATCAGAGCGAAAGGGAGAGCGTTGTTGACGGACTCGCCAACCTCGATGCAGCGTACGGTCAGGTAGGAGGCCGGTGGGTAGCCGATAATTGGTTTGTAAGTTCGGACCCCGTCCGGGGCACGGAGTTGGGCGCTATCGGAGAATTGCTATTCTCCCTTGAAAGCATCATAGCAGTAATGGGCAATGTGGAGTTCGCTGATCGATTTGAGCAGCTGATCTTCAACGCCATCCCTGGCACGTGCACGGCGGATATGTGGGCCCATCAGTTCCACCAGCAATCGAACCAAGTCCTGGTCTCAGTTGCGAAGCGGCCATGGAACTCGCCGGGTACCGACGCAACAAATATCTACGGCTTCAAGCCGTGTTTTCCGGGCCCCTTAGCCGATCTGCATTCGCCCTGGCCACGCTACGTCGCATCTATGTGGATGGCCACTCCGGATAACGGGTTGGTCGCGATGGGATATGGTCCGTGTCGCCTCAACGCCCAGGTCGGAAATGGCGTGCCAATCGAGCTCATCGTAGAGACTGATTATCCCTTCTCAGACCGCGTGCGTGTGACCGTTCACTCTAAGGAGCCGGTGAGCTTCCCGCTTCACTTCAGGATTCCTACGTGGTCCAGCCAAGCCGAGGTTTCCGTCGCCGGTGAAGCTAGTCCACGGAACCCCGAGAGTGGTAAAGTGTTCAAGCTAGAACGCGAATGGAAGAACGGCGACGAAGTTACCCTGAATTTCAATTTCAAAGTCCGCGCTGAAGCGCGTCAAAATAATGCCGTGGCCGTGGCCTGGGGGCCGCTCTATTTTGTCCTTCGAATTGGGGAGGCCTTCGAGAAGATTCCGGCGCTGCCCGTTTATGAAGCGAACCAGCCTCCGGCTTCTGCACCTCCCGGATGTGTCGATTGGGGCATCGCGCCTGTCACCGCTTGGAACTACGCGCTTTCGATCGATAGGAAAAACCCGCAGTGCGAAATGATCCTCAATAAGATCAGTTCAATGCCGTTTGCCCAAAAGGGACAGCCGGTGCGGGCGCCTGACGCAACCGAATATCTTCCCTGGCAGCACGATGTCCCGATGCTACTCAAAATGAAAGCGAGACTAGTTCCACAATGGGGCATGAACGGGGCCAACGCCGCGCCGGTGCCCATGAGTCCGGTCAAGACCAACCAACCAGAGACGGTGGTTGAGCTCATTCCCTATGGCTGCTCGAGACTTCGCATCGCTGAGTTTCCAACGGTCTGACCGATTCTGCTCTTTCGCTAGACCAAACGCGGTCCGGAGTTCTGTCATGTCCGTGCAACGCTCGCCCCATGTTCACCCACCGATGGCCATCACGCTGCTGGCCACCTCCACTCTCGCCGCCGGCGCGAAAAAGCCGCCGGCGCCATCCGCCGTTCGCGGCACCATCGAAGCCTTCGATGGCGACGTGCTCGCGATGAATCGCGCGGCGGCGAGGAGGTCAGGTTGCAAATGACCGAGGATGTCAAGATTGCCGGCATCAACAAAGGCTCGGCCGCCGACATCAAAGTCGGCTCCTTCATCGGCACTAACATCGTGCCGCGCGCCGACGGAGCGGTGAGGGTCGTCGAGGTTCACGTCTATCCAAAGGCAATGCGCGGCACAGGCGAGGCCTCGCGGCCGTGGGACTTGCGCCCGAACTCATGCGACGGTGTCGGAGAGCGTTGTCGGCGTCGGCGGCCAGACGAGCCTGGTCAAATACACGGACGGCGAGAAGAAGGTTGTGGTGTCGGCGGAAGCGCAGGTGGTGAACTGTGTGCCGGTCGACAAGACCAATCTGAAGGTCGGCGCCAAGCTGATCGCCTTTGTGAAGCCGCTGCCCAACGGCTCGTTCGAGACGAGCCGCATCAGACCCGGCCGTGACGACCTGACGCCGCCAGTCTGAAGTCTTCACTTCTCCACTTCTGGGAGGATCTGGCGCGGATGAAGTCGGCGTCGGTCAACATGCATCCTTTCAAGATGACCATGCGCGGACGGAACGGTCTGAGCCGCCGGGCTCGGCGAGCGACTTTCAGCATACGCCGCCGCTCCGAAGTTCGAGAAGAGGCGGAGCAAGCCATCCGCCCTGAAACAGAGGTAGGAACGATGAGCAAATTTCGCACTGCCAGCATTCTGGCCGGTCTTCTATTGGGTTTTTCGGCCGTAGTAGCAAGCGTTTGCGCTTCCGACCTAACTACGAAGCCTGACGAAAACTCTTATCAATGGACGACCGGCGGGCGCGACTGGCGTCAAAGCTACGACTCGCCGCTCAAACAGATTAACAAGGATAATGTAGCCAAGCTTGGATACGCCTGGTCGAGTGACATCGAAGGCTCGTCGAAGCTGGAGGCCACGCCAATAGTTGTAGACGATGTCATGTATGTCAGCAGCATCGCAGGCATGGTTTACGCGCTTAACGCGGAAACTGGCCAACAACTTTGGCGATTTGATCCCGGCGTGGCAAGTTTTGCAGCCTTATACGCGAAAGCTTGCTGCGGTCCCGGTAATCGCGGCGTCGCCTTCTGGAAAGGCCGAGTGTATGTCGCGGCGTTCGACGGAACGCTATATGCCCTCGACGCGAAGACGGGAGGCATCACCTGGAAGGCTGATACAATCATTGATAAATCTCGCGCCTACACGAGCACGGGTGCGCCCTATATCGCCGGCAATCTAGTAGTTATCGGAAACGCTGGCGCTGATTTTGATGCCCGAGGCTATATAAGCGCTTACGATATTCAAACAGGCAAGTTGGCGTGGCGATTTTTCACCGTCCCCGGAAACCCACGCAATGGCTTCGAGCATCCGGAGCTCAAGATGGCCGCCAAGACTTGGGATAAAGACAGCCGTTGGGACGCCGGCCTTGGCGGCACAGCTTTTGATGGCATGGCATACGATCCAGAGCTCGATCTTCTATATGTAGGCACGGGAAATGGCGGCCCCTGGCCTCGGACCATCCGCAGCCCACGCGGCGGCGACAACTTATTTCTCTCCTCAATATTGGCCATCAATCCAAAAACGGGCCGCCTCAAATGGTACTACCAGACCACACCTGGCGAGAGTTGGGACTACACTGCCACCCAAAAAATGATTCTCGCAGATCTTCCCGTTCGAGGGAAGATTCGCAAGGTCATCATGCAGGCTCCCAAAAATGGATTTTTCTACGTTTTGGATCGTGTCACCGGCGAACTTCTGTCTGCATCGCCATACTTGAGGAAGCTTACTTGGGCTTCCAGAGTGGATATGAAAACGGGACGCCCCATCGAGAGTGAGCAGGCTCGATATTGGAAGTCTCCGCGTCTGATCTTCCCGAATCCGGGTGGCGGACACAATTGGCAGCCAATGGCATTTAATCGTGAGACCGGCTTAGTATACATCCCAGTGAGAGAAATGGGCGACGTATACGCACTATCTCCCGAACCGTTTTCCTACAACAAATCTCATTTCAATTATCATGTCGATAGGGGCTATCCCGATGCGAATGGTCATTTTGAAGTATTCTGCAAGAGCGGCAACTTCTGCCCCGGACGGGAGGAAGTTCTCAAAGGGCAACCCGAGATCATACCTCAATCCTTTTTGCGTGCGATTGATCCCGTAAGCGGCAAAATCGAATGGGAGGCAGAAACCACTCGAAAGACCCAGGACAACAAATTTGTTGGCTATCCCGGCGGCGCAATATCCACCGCGGGTGATCTAGTTTTCGAAGGCTATGGGGACGGAACGTTCGACGTGCGAAACGCCCGCGATGGGACACTCCTAAAAAGCATATTCGTAGGGAACCCGATCGCGGCGGCACCAATGACTTATATGGTCGGCGACGTTCAATATGTGGCGTTCCTCGCAGGCGACCGCAGCGATGGCGCGAAGTCACGAATTGTCGCGCTACGGCTCGACGGGAATGCCGTCCCCCCGCCAACCCAGCCTCAGATCGCCGCTCAGGTTGAATCGCACGCATCGCGGCCCGAGCGGATGACGCACGTGACCGACGCAAAGCTGGTGAACGCCGGCCGCCAACTTTTCGAACAAAATTGCGCAATGTGTCATATTGGCGGTAACGCTCCGAGCCTGATCCCCTTGCAAGAGGCGGCGCAGCAGCAATTCTTCGATACTGTCCTTCGTGGAAGTCGCGCTAGCAAGGGAATGGGCAATTTTAGCGCTACGCTGTCGAGTGACGACGCAACCGCGATACGGGCCTACTTGATCAACGTCAGCCAGGACAAGCATCATTAGGTCGCGAAGTTCGAGGCCAGGCGAGCAACCGGATTACGGGATACTTCCCGCGGCGGGCGCATTGAACATCGCGCCAATGTTCATGCGGAGCACAGCAAACTTGTTCACCCGCTGATAGCCCATCACGCTGCTGGCCGCCGCCTCCACTCTCGCCGCCGGCGCGCAAAAGCCGCAGGCATCATCCCCCGCGTTCGCGGCACCATAAGCCGTCGTCGACGTCGTGCTCTCGGTGAAGTTGCGGAGCGGCGAGGAGTTCTAGTTGCACATGATCGGCAAGCTTGCCGGCATCATCAAAAGCGCGCTGGCCGATGTCAGTGGGCTCCTTCATGGGGCACTACCACCGTGTGGGGCGCCGACGGAGCCCCGATCGCGGTCGAAGTTCACGTCTCTCACGAGGCAATGCGCAGCACCGGCGAGGGCTCGCGGCCGTGGAGCGTCCAAACTCGACTATAACCCATGCGACGGTGTCGGCTGATCGATACCGCTTATCGCAAGCGAAGCGATGAGACGGTCGCGCCGGCGAAATCAAACGAATAAGAAAGAGAGAGGCACTCTCACTTTGATCGCCGCGCCGCAGCAAAGTCGATGGCAACGTCGATTTTGCTCGCCGGGATCGTGCTGGAGCCCATGTTGGCGCGGGCGCGATGCGTGCTTGCTTGAGCAGAAGCAGCACCAGCGCGGACCCAAAGTCTATGCGCTGCACGCGGCCAAGGTGGAATGCATCGGCAAGGGCAAGGCCCATCGGTCTTACGAGTTCGGCGTCAAAGTCTCGGTTGCAACCCCGCTGGCGCACACCAAAGCCGGGCAGTTCGTGACCCACGTGAAAGGCACTGCCCGGCAACCCCTATGACGGGCATACGCTCGCAACCGTCATCCCGGACATGGAAGCCCTCACAGGCAACACCCTCGAGCGCCTTCTCGCCGACAAGGGCTATCGCGGCCACAACGCCCCCCCCGATAACAAGTTCAGGCACGTTAGGGCTAAAGTGGCGGCGACGCCGCAGATCACGAGCTGCCACGGCGTTCCGCCGTCGAACCGGTCATCGGCAATCTCAAGTCCGAGCATCGAATGGGCCGCAGCTATCTCTGGCATCGCGAGCGCGACGCCACCTGGTCTCGTGAGGGGATCGCGTCGTCGGGCACCTTTCGCACCAAGGGCGAACGTGTCGGCGATCGCGCGCGCTCACGGGCTCGATCGCCGCGATATTTCAATTAGTCGTCCGTGAAGAGCCCTGAATTCAAGTTGGATTGAGCCGGGGGCGGGCGAAGAGGGTGGCCAGGAATTGCCACAACAAGAGCCTGAGCCAGCAGATCAGGCGGCGGAAGTTGTAGCCGACGGCGGCGAGGACGGCGTTGCTCGATATCGCCGCCCGGGACTGACAAAAAGCCGTTGAGCTGCAGCTCGCGATAACCTCCAAATTCTTGCTATCAGACATATGTTCGCTCTCACGAGGTCCTGGGACAAATCGCCAGGAGATTCTCTGAAAATCGAACATCATCCGCTACGCAGTGGGAGACCTACCTGTCAATTAACCCATAATTTTTGCCTGCCCTGAAGACCCGACTGAGGTTATGAGACGAGAAATTCTCTAAGCTCTTTCAGGACGGCGTCTTGAGCTTCATGGTGACAATAGTGTCCCACGCCTGGAACGATCACATAGCGGGCGCTTGGCACGAGCACGCAGAGCTCTTCTGCGCAACTCGGCGGCACTAGCCAGTCAAGCTCTCCCGAGATCGCTAAGAGCTTTGCCCGAAGCTTGCTGAGCTGGGGACGAGCATCGTATTTGGGCCCCATCCACAGTCGCTTGTGAACTTCGATATCTATCTTCCGCGAAAGATTTGTGGCCGAAGCCAAAGCTTTCTCAAGTGAGATACCAGGTGTGTAAAGTCCTGATAGCGCGAATTGAACGATTCGGTACTCAGTTTCACTGTCAAAGCCTCGCCGGAGCTGCTTTTCGACCATGTCGGCGTTGGCTGCGGGCGCACCAACTGCGCGACGTCTTTCAAACTCGTTTAAAGCGGTTTCCTCAAAATGATGGCTTAGAGGACACCCAATCAGAACAAGGTGAGACACGGCGCCGGGATGACGAAGCGCATGTTGTAGTGCGATTATCCCGCCGTATGAGTGACCAATGACCATGACAGGCCTGCTCCCTCCGAGGAATAATCGAACTTCCTCGAGATCATCAATTAATTGGTCTGCACTAATTTCATTTCCTAACTGCGATCTCCCGCATCCTCGTTGATCATAGGCAACGATCCGAAATTGATCACCTAACATTTTGAACGCAGCAAACTCGCCAACGTGGTCCGAAGTACCACGACCGCCGTGCAGCGCAAGAATAAGCGGAGCGTTCTCATCTCCTTCTGCAGATGCAAATAAGTTGATATTATTCACTCGGATATACATTATCTAGCCTCGTTTCGAAAAGTCGCCGGGCGGTGCGCTGCACGACGTGTCAGTCTCCTTTCGAGGACGATTATTAATCTTGTCGAGTGGGCTCGAAATGACAAAATATGGACGTGTTGGAAATTTGTACCTTCGGCTGCTTGAAACCTCCCGAATACGATATTTATCCTTGGCAAGCTCCTTACTGGCATGACCGGTTGAGAGCAGCCATTGATCTCTTGCCGCTCTGCTTAATCGGTCAAAGTTAGCGATCTGGGCGAAGCCGTGCGAATTTGTGTTACAAGTCGTTGGACGTTTTGACAAAACGTACAGGGCCTGTCAGACCTCTGTCATGGAGCTGACACCGATTCCTAGTAGGCGGGGCACCGCTCTGGGCGCAATCCACGGTTTCGGCTGACGCTGCTCGCTCCGTCTGGATGGGGCAAGTCGACCCTGCTCAGGATTATTCTGGTCGGGCTCGAAATGCAGGATGGTACATGCCTCGATCTGCCGTGCTTGATACCAAGGATATCGAGATGCAGCTGATGCACGCGTTGCTGGCCAATCCAAGGGGGCTCAAGCGCAAATTGGTTGATATCGAAAGCCTTATTCGTGATGCACTAAGAGGCTATGATTCGCTGATTCGCGCGGCTGGTGGAGATACCAGCTCCTCCGATAGATCTGTGCGAAAAGGAATTGGCACGTTCCGTACCAAGTTGAAGCGTGGCGAGCGCGCCTTTCCAACTCGGCGAGCCATAGACGGCCGCTCCGAGCTTGATTCAAAAGCAAAGGCGGAGACCCCGCGGCGCGAAGTTACGATCGGGGAACGAAAGACCTCCGCGTTCCGGCCGCAATGTACTGTCATTGCCTAACCTCCTCCGATATTCTCCATTCTCCTACAGAGAACCATTAATTGCGACTTAGTCTTTGCGCGCTGATTTGCGTATCTACTCTTGCTGATTGTATGGAACTCGATGTCGTCCCCACCTCCTCTCCAGCGTTACACTTCGGGGCGCCGGGACGGCCATAGGCTGGACCGCCAGCTGCTTCTGGTTACGTTCGTATTTCGCCTAGCTGATGTAACCCTGGTGATGATTTTTGATTATCGTGGCCGTAACCCTTGCGAGCACGGCCCTTCAATGATCTCGGTGCGCTTCTCACTTTTGCCGTACACATCCTCAACGATTGCGGCCTCTGCTGGGGACGCCTTGTTCAGGGAAGACGTCAATCAGTAGCCGCTTCAACTCAATCAGTGCGGCCCAATCCACGCGCGGGGGACCAGCCGTCATAACGGCGCACGCCACTGGATCGAGCATCCAGCTGGCCATCAGCACAACCGTTCCAGTTGGAATTTGCACGCTGACATATCGAACCGTCGGCCCACTCCTGGAGCTGTCGGATCTGGACCTTGCAGCCAAACCAGGGATGCCAGCGGTAGTGAACTTCCAATTCCTGCCCGATATGGGCAGAATGAACGAGCGATGGCGCTGGGACGTGAGTCCTCTCATGACCGTCCGTCAAGAACTTAGCGCATACAAGATCGATTCTACGCCGTGGGCTGCCTCGCTCTGGCCGCGGGAATCGATGCTCGCCCTTTGACTTGCCTGAGGATTCTCCATACCGTATCTTGATGCCCTGACCATGCCGGGAAATGTCTCTCCGTTCTTCGGCGCTAAGTAGGTTTAGATTGTTAGCCAGCTTGACCTTCAAGGGCTTAACGTGTTGGCATACTGCCCGAATGAAGCCGAGCAACTGTCTTGCTACCGCTGTAACCGCGATCTGATTCGGCTTACCTTTGAAGATCAATTTACGATACCTGCCGTGCAATCTGACCTGGGCCTTTCATGCGATGTCTCTGATAATTTGCTGTGCTTCAGGCCTACGGGTCCAGCACTACTGGCCAACTTTGGGTCGGTTTCGATAACACCACGCAGCCTCGAACAGAAGCGATCGTAGCGGAACGTTTCCGTTCTTGATAATGCCATCTGACCCGATTGACTTGCCACTTGAGTGCTGCCCAGGGACCAACCCAAGGTAAGCCATTAGCTGTCGCGGATCGCGCAAATCGCATGAAGTCGCAAATTTCTGAAACCAAGGCGCAACATCAGACCGATGCCCTTCAGCGCTCGACCATCGGAAGACACTAGTCATCTGGAATGCAAGTTCGTCACATAAAAGAAGCGCTGGCACCTCTGAAAGAGAGCGCTTGTGGCGAATGCAGGTATGAGAGGCCGGCCGATCGCGCCGTTGGTGCTGGGTCTATAGCGCGACAATCTGGGGTTCTTCCGCACATTTGGTGCAGCTTGAACGACTGGGGTTGGATAGGTTGCTCGGTCGTTCTCAGGCAGCCAGAAGGACGCGTCGACGCAATAGCGGGTAGCTTGCCCGGCCATACATTTGTCGTTTGATGGCTTTGATCCTGCTAATCTGACCTTCGACCGGACTGGTTGTCCAGGAGGTAGTTATTGCCGCTCGAACCGCATCGATGTCGCGCGCGATGCCGTTGGCGAAGCTCTTGAGCTCGCTGTTGCCTGCTTGCGTGATCCATTCATCGAGCTCGGCGATGTCGCTACCGTTGAGAAGTGACACAAAGCGCTTCGCCAAATCCGCCGCCGTGGCGAGTTCCGGAGCTTGCGCAAACAGGTGGCCGAGGAACAGCCTGCCTTCAGCATCGATCTGATCCAGATCCCGGCTCAGATACCAAGCACAGCGACGACGCGTGAGAGCTTTCCAGGTCGGGTGCGGTTGTGCTGCTCCTCGCGAGTCTGCATGTGCACGCCTGTCAGCGGCCCATCGCGCAACGGTCACCCGACTTCCAGTATAACCCTGTTGCTGAAGCTCCCGCCAAAGCTGCTGGCCCACCTGGCAGCCAGAGGCCCACCGCGCTTCGAGCCATGCCTCAAAGGGTGCGAGAAGATACGAAGCTCTGTGAGGACGCGAGTGCTCCGGTTCGCCGCCAGCGGCGAGCCAGCGCTGAACAGTGCGCCTGTCGACGCCGAGCAGTTGGGCGATCCTGGATGTCGGGTAACCTTGGTCGCGTAGGCGACAGATTTCATCCCAGCGTTCGCATCGCGCGGCCTTTCGATCCGCCCGCAACCGTACAAGGCCGGGCGGCCGCGCGGAACTGCCGGTCTTCGCTCTTTTGGCGGACGCCAGGATTTGCACGGCGGCGGCTACGTTGTGACGATGGCGGCCGACCGCGTGGCGCAGGGCCTCACCCAAACTGTTGAGCAGGTGCCAGCGGTCCGCCACCTGCACCGCGTCGGGCGCGCCGCAGCGTGTGCCATCAGCATAAAGTCCCGCACGATCTCGGGCGACGACCTTGATCCCGGGCCAGCGCTTCAGCCAGCTCGCAACACTGTCGGCGTTACGATCGGGAAGCAGATCAAGCACGCAATTGCGCTCCAGATCGCAGATGATCGTTCCATATCGCTGGCCACGACGCCAAGCCCAATCGTCGATGCCAACGACGGTCGGAGCAACGAAATCCGGCAAGGGAGCCGAGTGAATCATTCGGAGCAATGTGTCGCCGCTGATCGGCATGGCCAGTTTGCGCGACAGCCGCGCGCCAGGCTCACCGCCGACCGCAAAGCCGATCGCCAGTTGGCTCTCGCGGAGGCGGGTTGTGCGTCTTGCTTTCGGCCGCACTGTTGCCGACAGCCGCTCGGTGAATATCCGACGCGGGCATTGCGGATTTGCGCATCGAAACCGTCGCGCGTGAAGCCGGATTTCGACAACACGACCCTGCCACGGCAGATCGGCTAAGCGTCGCACGTAATGGCTATGGATGCGATCCGTCTGGCAGCCGCAACAGGGACAAGGCGAGACCGCTGACTTCGGCCGAGCCACGAGCACCACCCGGTCGGCCTGCGGAAGGATCTGGACAATCGAAAGCTCGGGGGAAACCAGCGAGCGGAAGGCTTGGAGCAAGGCGAATCACGGGCGTCGATTGCGATTCCGACCTTATGCCCTTATTCGCACTGTCCGTGAATCCTGCACTCTGCACCAAATCTGCGGAAGAACCCTTGATTGACGCTGCACTCTCACTTTGATCGCCGCGCCGCAGAGCAGTTCGCTACCAGTCCGCCAGGGCTCGGCTTCAAACCATTTTCGCAAATCTAGCGTTGCCCCGATGAGCGGGTCGGGACGACGCTGGCCTCTTTTCGCTTTCACGATTGGCCGATCCGTCGGTCGCATAGCTCCGTCCTTCCAGGCGGTTCGTAGGCTTGCCAGGAAGAGATCGATCGATTGCGATTCCGCAGCAGGATGGGCGATTGGCTGGGTATCTGCGAGCGCCGCGAGGCGTTCCTGCGCGCCGCGGATGTCGCGCAACAATGCGACCGGGTCGAGAGCGGCATAGATTTCTTCAAGATGGTGGCGAACCGCATCGGGCGTGCGTGCGTCGGCGGCCAAGCGCTGGTGTGGCGTTGCCGGCGCGCTGTATGTCTTGCGCACACGAGCACCGTCGCGTTGCTTGGCTATCAATTTGAACGAAAGTTAGAAGAAGTTCACAGTCGCGCCGATCGATAGTGTTCAGCCAGCAGCTTGGCCGCTTCCAGGCCCTCGAACCGACGATAGCCGACCACGACGGCGCCGTTCTTCTGCTCGACGAACTTGGTCGTTCTTCCGGTAGGGCCGGCAACGCGTTAAGACGATGTTGGCCCCATCGCAGTAGGCTTTGAGCGTCTCATTCATGAACACGGTGTCATTGTCCGTATCGAGGCCCCCCAGCGCAAAGGGCAATTATTTGCGCAATTCCGTCAACACCGTGCTCAAGCGTTTGTTCGCGCACGATCAGAGGAGCGCACTCCGTTCAGCCGGTAGCAATGTCGGTGAGCACGAGGGTCTGGATGAAGCTGTCGCGCGCCGATGGACCGCTATTCGCTACAAGGTCAGCCTCGACGAACCCCGCCGCCGGATCGTTCCAATCTGCCGACGTCCGTATTAGAATACTGCGACGCAACGGGTGCGTCGCGTGCCGCCGGCGCTTGTGACCTCATCCTTCTCGGACACGCGCCAACACGCGGTCGATCGTCGCAGCGCTCATTGCCAAAAGTTTGTCGCGGGTCTCGGGGGCAAGGCAGAGGTGGCCGTGCCGTTCCATCGCCTCAATCAGCGCAGGCATTAACGCCTTCAGCCGCTTCCCGCAAATCCGATCTGACGCCTCCCAAAGGAGTACGAGCGCGTTGTATTTTGCCTCATTATAGACCCGGCATCGCGCCCGCCGGCTCGGGTGTGCGTCGTCCTGACCTCGAAGAAGCCGCATCGCATGCTTGCAATTGAATCCCGTGATGCCGACGAACTCGTCCAATCTCCGCGCCTTCTTTGCGCGATCCGACGTCCGTTAGCGCGCGCCTGCCGCCGCCGTCAGTTCCTTCCGCGTCGCCATGCTTAGCCACCTCATCTTCGCCCCCGCTCGCTCCCGATCCAAGGGAGCAACTCACGCGAGGCAACGGCTCAGCATCCGGTCACAATTAAGGCGAGGCAATGCGCCGTCCTGCGGCACTGTCGCGACGATCAGGGGCAGCCGATGCACGGACCGCCACGAAACGGCTGCGAGAACGGGACTTCTGCGTAACTCCTACGCCGATCTTTCAGCCGCCGTCGAGGCCATGCGCCAATACTGGATGCCGATCCGCTATGGACGCTCGTGCTGATAACCGAAGACGTGGGAGCTCATAACGGTCACCGATCATCTGTTCGTCCGTGAACCGGCTTGGCCAGTCCATCCTCTCCGAGGTGATGACTCTACCAATTCTTGGAGGAGATTGCAGGGCTCAGATCAGTTAGAAGCTCCTCGAGGCTGATATCTATCTATCGGAATGGGCCTCCTCTACGAGGCTGATGGTAAGAGGTCCTATGCCAAGAGATAACCACTTTGGCAACGGAAGGACGCTATCAGTCTTGCTAGATGGGACTTTGTTAGCTCTGTCCGCCGTAACCACAGCAATCGTTTTTGCTCGGCTGCTATACTACAGCAGTTACGGTCTCGGAGTCATGGTCGATGGTCTCTACCTCAATTCCATCGCGAACCCATTCGCCTACGCAATCAATATTCCCCCGTCCCTTTTTGGCTTCGTCTATCACTGGCCATATCAGTGGGCGGATGGCGACATCGCAGTGCTTCGCATGGCGAACGTCACGCTCACCATTGCGCTAGGCTGGATTCTCAGCTTCTTGATGACCCGGCGTCTCTGGACAGTAGGCTGGCCGCATGCGGCGGTGCTATCGGGAGGGCTTGCCAGCCTGGCATTAGTGGCCTTTCAGAACTGGATGCTGCTCACCCCCAACTACTACATACTGACCTTTCACTCGGTCTTGATGGTGATGATCGGCTTGCTGTTGGCCGATCGGCCAGGGCGCATCCGCCAAGTCTTGGGGTGGATCCTGGTCGGCGTTGGCGGCTGGTGCTGCTTCATGGCAAAGCCGACCACCGCTGCGGCCATCGCCCTCCTCGTTATGCTTTATGTCATCGTTTTGCGCCGAAAGTCGCTGCTGCACATGGTTGGCGCGGCGCTGGTCGCTCTCGCTCTACTGATAGTTACCGCGTATTTGATCGACGGCGGCTTCACCGGGCTGGTGAGCCGTATGGTCAACAGCGCTAAGATGGAAGTCCTGCTGGGTGGCGGGCACGAGATGTCTCTCATGTTTAGGATCGACTGGCTCGCCACCAGTCGCTCACAACTCGCTATCGCTGTGTTAGTGGCGACAGCCCTTCTGCTCAGCACTCTCTTGGGGTCTACGCACAAGTTGCTCCCATCGCTGGCTCTCGCTGCGGTGTTGATCTTAACAATAGCGATTGCGCTGCTGGGAATCGATCCGATCAGCATCAATCCCTCGACCCTGTTCCTGGTGGCGGCGTTCACTTGCCTCGGCACGATGTTTTATCGCGAGGGATTGGTTCTGCGCACCCAGGCTCCCACCAGCATCGCTCTAACGCTAACCTTTTTGGTTCTGCCTCACCTGACCGCACTGGGCTCCAATGTCAATTACTGGATCGTCGGTTCGTTTGCCGCCTTGTTCTGGATGCTCGCGGTCGTTGCCTTCCTGAGCCCTCTTGCGCAAGAGGGACGCAGCGCCCCCACCCTACTGCCCCTGACGGTGTTGGCACAATTGCTTACTGCATCAGTGGTCAATGCTGCGATCCTCGAACCGCACCGTCAGATAAAAGATCTGCGCACTTATACCGCTGTCACGCGCCTGCCCGGTGGTGGAAAATTGATGCTCTCTCAACCCTTCTACGACTATCTGGCCACGGCCAGAGCCCAGGCTCGTGCGGCCGGCCTTGAAGTCGGTACCCCGGTGGTCGATCTCTCTGGTCGCTCGCCGGGCCTGCTGTATGTGCTCGAGGCACGAGCGCTCGGCCTACCATGGCTGATTGGGCCATATCCGGGCAGTAACACAGCCGTGGAAGGGTTTGGTGTGAAATGGGTGATCGGGGGGGTATATCCCGGCGGTAACGCAGGCGCGGTGGAAGCGCTCGGACTTGAGAACTGCGCCGATCTGGCCAAAGCGTGGGTACTGATCGAGCCGGAGGGCCCGCGTCATCTTGATGAGGCCAGTGTCATGGCCTCCTATGGAGCCGGGCAGGCCGACTACGTCGCCGCCGCTAAGCTCGAACCCCCGTCGATGACCGGGAATTATCCGAATGCTCACAGGCAGGTTTTGTTCAAGCCCGTACGGCCCGCCGCGCTGGCGGAGCAATCTTGCCGTGAAGCTAGGCGACAACGACCGGATAGCCAGAAATGGAGCCGATAGTGAGAGCCGTGATCCTCGTGGGTGGCCTTGGAACCTGTATCTCCGAGGAAACCCACCTTCGGCCCAAGCGGGACGTTCGCCCGGGCCGTCGCCACTCTCCTCGACCAACGCCAGAGGGATGCCGATGAATACGAACGCCGGGCCCCTGTCGGGACTTATGAAGCGGATGCACGGCCCGATCTACGCGGCCCGTATGCGCGAGTTGCTGCGGCAGGTCATCCCATGGCTGCAGGGGGACGACCGCGTCCTCGACGTCGGGTGCGGCTCCGGCACCTTGGGCCGCGCGATCCTGGACGCGCCCAACTGCCCGCCCGGATTGGCAGTGCTCGGCCTTGAGCGGACGAAGCGAGGCGACGAGGCCATCCCGATCGAGGCGTACGACGGGGTTACCATCCCACACCCCGACGCCAGCTTCGACGTCGTGATGCTCGCCGACGTCCTGCACCACGAGCGTGACCCCCATCAGCTCATCGACGAGTGCGCCCGGGTGGCCCGCCGCGTGCTGGTCATTAAGGACCACAAGGTCGAGGGGCCGCTGGCCTGGCATCGGATCTCGCTGATCGACTGGGCGGCCAACGCTCCCTACGGCGTCCCGTGCCTCTATCGCTACAATACCACCGCCGAGTGGTCCGAATGGCATCGCCGCCATGGCCTGGAGATCGAGAAGGAGGTCACCTCGATGCGACTCTATCCGCCGGTCTATAACTTGCTGTTCGGAAATCGGCTCCAGTATCTCGCCGTCGTCCGTGTCCGCCGCAACGGCTCATGAGGCTCGTGCATGACGTGAGAAAATCCGGCCTCAACTTAGCGAGCAGGCCCCTCCGTCCCAATCGGGGGTACACTTTGGTGCCGAGCGAAGGCGCGCCGACAACAGATGTGGTTCCAGCTGCCGCTCGCATCGGGCGCTCATCACTACTTTTCCCGGGCATCAGCGCGTGGAGAGCTGGCTTTGCGTGCTCCGGCCCGGAATTGGAGCTCGTTAAAAGCTGAATGATTCTTCAACACAAAGGAGAAAGAGGATCGATCGGCATCCGAGAAAGTTTTCGGAGCAGGAATCAGTTTTGGGACCTGCTTTCGCCGAGTTGATCAGAAGCGGCATTTTCGCCAAGGAGTATCAGCGAGCGGCCGAGGCGGTCCGTTCGCTAGGCAGTCGATCCACGCCACCGAAAAGGTGATGCTCTCCCTACCCTGATACGCAGTGAGAGCAGCACCGAGATCAAGTCTGAGTTGGATCAACATGCAACCTTCAGCACAACCGTGCGCGGACGGAACTGGTCCGAGCCGCGGGGAGGTCAGCGAGCGATCTGCAGCATAAGCCGCCGCTCCAACTAGTACGCCCCGACGACTGGCGTTCGCGGGCAATATAGTAGTAATCGAAAATCGTGGCGCAGATGCTCATCGCGGCGCACTGATAACCGGTGAACGGCCTGATAGTGTCGTACAGCCACGGCCTATTCCACTGCCTCCCAGAAGCCCTTTCGTTTCCGAGCTGCCGCCAGATGGCGACTGACCTTCTTCTCCACCCAATCTTTGATGTCGCTGAAGCACTCACCGGAGTGTCCAACCGCAAAGCAATTCACCCATCCCCGAGCATCAGATGATCAGGCTTATTATGCTGCCGAACGGTTGCAACCGGTATCGGCGAAAAACCTCTTTGAGCTCGCGCAAGAGCGCCGTGCGCCTTTTGAGCTTGGGCGATAATAAGTCGCATCGCTCCGCGTAGACTGAGATAGCGGAAGTCGAAATGCCAGGAAACTGAAGCTTTCGCCTCAGTCCGGTCCACTGTTCGGCTCTTATCACCATGTAAGCGGTGACCACCAAGTCGTCAGCGAATCGCGCGTTGAGCAGCCCCTCACAAGACGGCAGGTGGCATGCTTGTGTGTTCTAATCAGCTACTAGTGTTGGTAGTTGACGTGACGTCAATTGTATCCTCTCGTGATAGCACCGCAAAGCCGAGCATCCCTGCTTCCTATCCACGTCAATAGACGGTGCGAAGCTATCCCTGGCACGACCGCTAGCGAGTAAGGCACCGAAGGTCAGTACCAGCAAGTAGGTTAGCCAGAGACGCGACACGCGGTTAGGCAGAGCACACCATGCATCTTGCTGATTTATTCCAACGCGCTTCAGCCCACAAAATGGATTAAAGCTCTACTTGCGTAGCAGAACTGAGAGGACACCTTGAGCGCCTTAACGTTCGCGCTAATTGTTTTTAGCGCAAGCACGAATGCATTAGCTCAAATTGCTTTGCGTAAGGCTATGATGACGCTCGGAACCTCACCCTCGATCGACGCACCACTAGCACTCATTTGGATTTTTATGGTCTATCTGTGTGGCGGCTTGGCTTGTTATGCAATCAGCATTATATCGTGGCTGGCTGTGCTCTCAAGCAATCAGGTTAGTGTTGCCTATCCGATGCTGTCGATCGGATATGTAATCGCAATTGTATTTAGCTTCGTTCTACTCGGCGAAGCAATACCCATTGCAAGACTGGTTGGCATCGGGTTGATTTGCGTCGGCGTAGTCTTAATTGGACGGTCGTCGTAACCCAATAAGACACACCGGGTGGAGGGTTTGCGGCACGTCATGCAGCGCTTCGACCACGGCGGCACTGCGGAGTTCGCTCGCGATCTGGTCGACGCCCCTGCGTCGATGTCGATTATTCTTCCTACCTTTGCGCGCCGCCGAGAATTTGGGGAAGCTGGGCGTATCGGTGCGACGACCTTCCTAAAGATCTTCTACCGTCAAATTGCGATGATAACTACGGCGACAATTGAAACGATGGCGATCGCACTGATGCGGTCCTTAAGTATGAATACGATGGGGTCATCGTCCATTAAACGCCTATGCGCCATCATCAGCGCCCTGCCTATCCAATAAAGAAGTATCGGACATATCAGCCATAGCACCTTCGGATGTCGATAAAGTATCTGCACATCGGGCGATGCAACATAGAGCGCAAAGATCGTGACAGCGTTCAAGCCGGCTGCAGCGCCCAGAGCCGAAACGACATCGAGATCGCGAACCCTGTAGTCACGGTCTGAGCGATCTGGGAGACCGCGATCGAGCCTCGTCGCCAGTTCAACGTAACGCTTGATTAGCGCGAGCGACGTGAAGACAAACATAGAGAAGATGAAAAGCCAATGCGAAATCTGTACTTTCGCTGCCACGCAGCCTGCAACGATGCGTATCGCGTAGAGCATTGCCAGCACAACGACGTCAACGAACATTTTGCGCTTCAAAAAGATAGAATAAGAACTCGTTAGCACAAAATAGCTGACCAATATGCCAACGAACTCAAGCGAGATTGTAGTTGCCTGCATCATGGAAATTAGGAGAAGCGCCGGAACCATAAGCAAGCCTGTCCGAAGCTGGAGAAGGCCGCTCGCAAAAGGTCGAGTACACTTGCTCGGGTGCGCGCGATCCGATTCAAGATCTAGCAGGTCATTGAGGATGTAGACGGCTGACGCGCAAGCGCAAAAAGCTAGAAAGGCAATCACATCTGCGATGACGGCGAACACCGTAAATACATGCGAAGTCAGCAGTGGCACAAAAACAAGAAGATTTTTGACATATTGGTGGGCGCGGAGAGCCTTGATCCACACCTGCCAGCCTGCATTCCCGGCATTTACTGCAACGTAGTTACCCTTGAGCGCAACGAGCCGACTCCTTACCGAATTGGGAAGAGAGACACCGTAGGCTATATCCGCAACCTCCCACACCGGGAAATCGGAGGGACCACTGCCGATGTAATCAAATCCGTTCTTACCGAAAGCCGCTGTGAGTATCTTGGCCTTCAAAGATCCCGACAAACTCGTTTTTGCGTCAGAGGCAAACCAGCCATCAAAGACGCCCAAGTGATCTGCGATGGCCCTCGCGTGCTTCGCGTTGGCCGCGGTACCAAGGTACACTTTCCTGCCTTGCGCTTTGGCTGCCTGGATTAGATCCATCACGCAGGTGTTGTATGGAAGAGTCGCATAATCCAATTTGGACGCCTGAGCAACATGATGCCCTACGGCCGCTTTGCCATTGGCCAGAGCCCGGAGAGTTTCAAAGCTCACACGGAAGCCAAGCGGCAAGGCGTTTAGAAAGGACTCATACAGCACATCCGTTAACAGCAAAGATCCGTCTAGATCTGTTACCAACGGCTTATCGCGGGGAAACTCCCGCTCGGCGTCTCCAATATAGTCGCTGGTGCGCCAGTTGCCTTTGAGAACAGTCGGTAAAACGTCACCCAGTCGGGCCAAATTGCCGACAAAGGCGATGTAACCCTGACGATCGACGACGAAGCAGGTTGAAATACGGAAAGGGGAAGTGGCGTCCATCCAAAGCTTGTTCATTTCACCTTTTTCGTCGAACGCGATTCGATAGTTTAGATTCGGGAACTTTTTGGTCAACCACGCGTCCAACTTGGCTCGCCCCTCATCCGGCGTTGGTGCGCGTTCACAAGTTGCGACTCCGATTATCTCAAGTCCGCTGTCTTTATATTTCTCTTGTAGCTGTATCAGAGTGGATATTGCTGCCACACGTGCCCCGCACCAAGTTGCCCCAAATTCGATGATGTACACTTTCCCGGGCTGAAAGCTCGTGAGAGGCTGGCCGCGCAGCCAGCTCTCGACATTGATCGCAGGAACGATGGACGCTACACGCAGCACCATGTTTGCTCTCCAAGCTACTGCCAGGCGCTACGCGACTTTACGTGCGACTCGTTTCACTCTCAGGAGCGCGGGCAGGCGATTTTCAGCGGAATGAGAGCATCGCTCGTCTCGTATCTGCGTGCACTCAGCCACACTCAGCGTCGCTGAATCTCAATAGCAACGGGCGTGCCAGCACGGTTTGCGCGTATTAAGCGCCTGATGATACTTCGAAAGCATCTACTCCAGGCGACCGGTGTAGTGAACGTGACGGGCCTTGTTCAGATGTGATGAATTCGACGCAAATCGCACGCGTTGCGCCGTCAGAAAGAAATTGGCTTAGTCGTTGGACTGAGAGGTCGCGGCAAGGCTTCTGTCGTTGCCATGACCGCGCCAACTTGGGTGTCTCCGCACGGGAGGCTCTCTCTATTGGACCGACCTGTATGGCGAGGCGGTATCACCAAACCATTACGATCCCGGGTCGGAATTTGAGGATCCTTTGGTTTCGAAGCTAGTCTAACGCGGGGCTCGTCCTAAGACGGGCTTTTTGCCAAACGGCGCGACAATTCCGCGGAGCTGCTCTTCACGCCGACGTTCTCAATCATGCCCTGCGCTTCGAGCGGCCCACAGAGTGCATCGTTGAGCCGGACGGTCACCTTTCGCACCGCCTAAGAGCGACACTTGCGCGGCACTGAGGCAGCGGGCTCGTGCTCGATTTGCCTGCAGATTGAGTTCGCCATGGAGCTGCATATCCCTCTTTTCCTTCCCAGGGTACACCAGCCGGCGCCGCAGCGATCGATTTCGATGAAGCGATTGCACCTGACAGGAATGACAGAAGGACATCAGCGAAGGTGCTTCAATTAATTGACGATGGGGATCGCACTCTGGTGTAGCGAAAGAAGGAGACGGCGACTTGATCAGGCGGGCCCGGCGTTGTCTTGTGTCGGATCAATGCTTCCCGCTTCATACGATTCAAGACTGACTTCCTTAAGAACACTCGATCCGCTAGAGAGCCGCCGTCCAAGCGCTTCAACAAAGCGATCGTAGCGTTCAGCGCCTTTGGCGCGCGCTGCAGGGCTCGACTGCTCCGGCAACGCCGGAGTTGCCGTCAACCAGAAGCGGATGAACAGGGCAATCGTTTCCAGCGTAACACCGTCGTTACGCTCAAGTCGCTCGAGCACCCGCACGATCCGGTCGAGCCGCTTGGCTATCGCTGCTTCCTGCCGCTCGGACTCATCGGGAGACAGGAAGGAGGCAATGGCAGCCTCGGCAACCAGCGACTTGGGCTTGCCCTGACGTTTTGCGAATGCCTCGAGGCTGCGGAAGATCTCTGGATCGAGATAGATGCTGAGCTGGGCCTTCTTCATCTCATCACCCTCAAAGGCCCATCTTATCGTCGGGGTCAAGGCTGACCGAACGTGCGAGCCCCTGCGTCGAGCGGTTCAGGGCCGTTAGTTGCGCGGCATCAGCATCGCTATCATCGAGCATGGCATCGAATTCGTTGTCGGCGCGCGGCGCTGTGATCACGACCTCTTCCTGCTGCGGCAGTTCTGGCTCGCGTCGAATGCCGCCATTCCCATCGCGGGCGTTGCGCTTTAACGCGGTAAGCAGATCGATCGAGGGCGGAATCGGTGTGTGGGCCGACCAATCGTCGGGCTGCGAGACCAAGCCAATTGGAACGCCTCGCGGCGGGCCTAATATCCGGCTTTGGAACTGCAGATCTTCGTAGTAGCGGACCTTGTGGGCGCGCACCGGGTGCACGCCGGAAACCATCACTATAGCCTCGCTGGGCGAGAGCTGCATGACTTCCCCGGGTGTGAGCAGCGGACGCGATGTTTCCTGGCGGCTGACCATCAGGTGTCCAAGCCATGGCGAAAGCCGATGCCCGGCATAGTTCTTCATCGCGCGCATTTCGGTTGCGGTTCCGAGCGCGTCCGACACACGCTTGGCCGTGCGCTCATCGTTGGTCGAGAAGGCAACGCGGATATGGCAATTGTCGAGGATCGCGTGGTTCGCCCCATAGGCGCGCTCGAGCTGGTTCAGGCTTTGGGTGATCAGAAAGCTGCGGATGCCATAGCCTGCCATGAAGGCGAGCTGGCTCTCGAAGAAGTCGAGCCGGCCGAGGGCTGCGAACTCATCGAGCATCAGGAGCAGCTTCAGCCGCCGTCGGTCGGTATCGAGGCTCTCGGTTAACCGCCGACCGATCTGGTTGAGCACGAGCCGCATCAGGGGCTTTGTCCGGGCGATGTCGGAGGGCGGCACCACAAGGTAAAGCGAGATCGGTCGGGGTCCATCGACAAGATCGCGAATGCGCCAGTCACTCCGCCCCGTGACCTTGGCAACCACCGGGTCGCGGTATAGTCCCAGGAAGCTCATCGTGGTCGACAACACACCGGAGCGTTCATTTTCACTCTTGTTGAGGAGCTCCCGTGCCGCCGAAGCCACGACCGGATGGACCCGCTCTCTCAAATGGGGAGTCGCCAACATTGCGTTCAGGGTCGTCTCGATCGGGCGCAGCGGGTCCGACAGGAAGTTGGCAACGCCGGCAAGCGTCTTGTCTGGTTCCGCATAGAGGACGTGGAGAATTGCCCCGACCAGCAGGGAGTGGCTGGTCTTCTCCCAGTGATTGCGACGTTCGAGTGCGCCTTCGGGATCGACGAGAATGTCGGCGATGTTCTGGGCGTCGCGGACCTCGCAGTCGCCTCGGCGAATCTCGAGCAGAGGGTTGTAGGCCGCGCTCGCCGGATTGGTCGGGTCAAATAGCAGCACTGGCCCAAAGCGGGCGCGCCATCCGGAGGTCAGCTGGAAGTTCTCGCCCTTGATATCGTGGACGATCGTGGAGTTCGGCCAGGTCAGCAGTGTCGGAATGACAAGGCCGACGCCTTTGCCGGAACGCGTCGGGGCAAAGCACAAGACATGCTCGGGTCCATCGTGCCGGAGGTAGCGGCCATCAAAGCGACCGAGCACGACGCCATCTAGCCCCAGAAGTCCCGCTCGGCGAACCTCCCGCGCGTCAGCCCAACGGGACGACCCATATGTCGTCACATGCTGAGCTTCCTTTGCCCGCCACACCGAAAGGAAGATGGCGACGCCGACCGATGCGATCCCGCCGCTTGCGGCGATGCACGCTCCCTTGACGAAGATGACAGGTGCGTAGGCGTCGAACTCGAACCACCAAATGAAGAAGGCAGCCGGTTGGTAGATAGGCCAGCCCGCGATCAGGAACCAGGCAGGCCCGAGTTGCGGCTGGAAAGCCAGGCGCCAGGCCGTCCATTCGGTGGCCGCCCAGAGGAAGGCGAGCACGACCATCGAGACAAAGAGCAGTTGACCCCAAAGAATCTTCGTCGCGGGCATGGCCAGAATTGATGCGCACCGCGACGGCGCCATTCAACGGTAGTCCGTTCGAGGTCGCGGTGCCGCGCAGCGTGGCGAAGAGATCGGCGGGTCAGAGCGAAAGGTCGCGCTTGCGCCCAAAACTCCATTCGACACCGCCGGGACCGGCGATACCGCTAACCTGTTTGCCGAGTTCACGCTCGAGCGACGGTACCCAGGGCACGAGCTGGAAGCCTAGCCCGTTGTCGATCATGGCAAAGCGACCAGAGGCGAGCGAGACCCTTTGGCGGTAAACCCCCGCGACAGTCTCTCCCGCCTCAGCGGGTAAATGCGCCAGCCCTGTTTCGGAGGCTAGGCGCCGGCCCACGGCATCGAGCTCACGGCTACGCAGAGTGCCAATCAGGTTGCGGCCTAATGTGACTTTGTCGCCATCCCGGCGGGCAAGCCCCTGCTCTACTAGCGCATCGATCCGGCGATCGAGCGCGGCCCGAACCTCGGCGCCGAATCCACCACGCGCGAGATCGACGGGCTCACGAGCGACCAGGCGCCGATCGAGCCAGGTCGCCCCTTCCGAAGCCACCTGCTGGTCGAGATTAAAGTCTGAGCGGACGGCAAGCGCGACCCGCTGCCGGCCCCTCGTATCCTCGAAGCGACGCAGCTCGACAATCCCGCCAAGTGGACCGTCACCGGCGGCATCGATGTCGGGAAGCCTGAGGTGATGCACACGCCCGTCAATTCCGTCGACAACGGCGTATGCCGATCCCTTAAGCTCATCATCGAGCCCGCGGCTGATAAGGCGGCCGATGACAGCCTCGCCATGACGTTCCCCCTCAAGCGCCCAGGAAGATGGCGCACGAGAGGTGCCATCCTTTGCGAGTGTCTTGTGCAGCCGCTTGATGATATCGCCGCGTTCCCCAAGCGCACGCAAGCGCAGCTCCGCATCAGGGGCGAGAACCCAACGCGCGGGACCGGCGGGCTCAGCGAGCCCCAGCCGCTCAAGCGTCCGCATCCGGCCAATCCGGATCTCGCGTAGCGCGTCGGCCCCGCCGCCGCGCTCTGGCCGCAGATCGATCACCCCGTCCGTCCGTCCCGCTTCCCGGGCAAGCGCGCGGTCGAGCCGCGTCCAGCGCTCGGCCGCCACCTCTGCCTCAAGGCCGCGCCGAACCTCAAGCTCTGATCGGGGACCAAGCTCGCGCGTGACCAGATCACTTGCGCGGGCCCGCAGGCCTTTTCCTATATAATCGCGACTGATCACAAGGTCCGAACCATCGTCGGCCCGGCCCCGCACCAGGATGTGAATGTGGGGGTGCTCAGTATTCCAATGGTCGATGGCGACCCAGTCGAGCCGTGTACCGAGATCGCGTGCGGCCTGATCCATCAACTCGCGCGTAAAGCTCCGTAAGCTTCCCAGTTCGCCGGCGTCATCTGGCGAGACGATGAAGCGGAAATGATGCCGATCGTTCTCGCAGCGCTCAGCAAAGGCTCGGCCATCTGCGCCATCTCCGGCAGCATCGAATAGCTCGCCTCGCGATCCGTCACGGGTGACGCCGTCGCGCCGCAAGTAACCGATATGGGCCCGCAGGCTGCCTGGCGAACGCATCCGCCGCACGACGCGCGCCTTGACCATAGCGCCGCGGCCGCGATCTTGCAGGAGCCGGTTGGCCCTAAGGGTCGCAGCGCGCCCACGTCCAAAGCGGCTGCCACGACTGCCGGCACGACGTGAAAGACCGCCAGCCTTCTGCGCGGCCTGCAAGGCTTGCGCCAGGAAGGGCTTTGCTCGCGGCCCGCGTGTCGAACCGATTCGGCCTGGGCGAATACGGAAATCATCGTTGCGCGTCATCTTGGTCCCCGCAATGTGGGGAAAGCCGAGCCAAAACAGTGTCTTGGCGAAAAAGACAAGTTGTGCCGGATCTTCGCAATGTTTGGAGCGTATCTGAATTTGCTGGCAATTCTCACCCAACCGACCGGCCGCACCTTGCGGCTTTTATCCTGCCATCCGCGGTCGGCCAGTCTCTCCTCGTTCCCCAGCACTCTCCAACGCGCGACAAACTTCGACAACACGCGACGAAATGCGATTGCGATCATCGGGACACCTCTTGGATTGATTGCTGCACAAAGAGCCCGGTCGCACCGGGTACGAAGGCAATCGCTCCCACGTTCGGGAGATGTTTCGGATTGTTCATTGAGTGCAGAGCTGATGGCGATCCGGCATTAGCCGACGAGCTGTCCGAACGGTCATAGAATAATGCTGCCTGCCGCCACGGAAGGATGCGTCGGATGGCCAAAGCCGCATGCTCGTTCTGCTCAATGCCGATCAATCCTACGAGCCTGGCAACGTAAACCTGGGTTTCCTGGGGTAGAGGTCGTCCCGTAGCCAGATGCGCCTCGTAGCGCTTTGGGCCGGCGTTGTAAGCTGCGAGAAATCCTTGCCGTCCAAACCGGTCGAGCATCTCGCGAAGGTAGACCGTGCCCGCGAGAATGTTGTCGCGCGGGTCAAGGGGGTCGACACCGAGGTTGTAGCGAATACTTAGGTCGATCCAAGTCTGGGGCATGATTTGCATCAGGCCCAATGCTCCCCGGGACGATATGGCGTCTACATTTCCGCTGCTCTCGACTTGCATTACGGCACGGATCCAGTGCTCCGGGATCGCAAATCGGCGGGAGGATTCGGCGACGAAGGCGGCATATGGATCGACATGCTGGGAGCTGAGCGAATTGGAGCCGAGGGCCGGGATTGCGTTCTCAGCCCGAGCGTTCGAGTGCAATTCGAGGACCAGCATAGCTCCCAAGACGCAGACCGCCATGGTAAGGATTGAAACGCAGCCGCTTGCGCTCGCGAAGGTGACGGGGAGCGGGTTCGGCCGCCGGGTGCGAGGCGATCGCCGACAGGCACCGCGTACGATCGCCTTCAAAAATTTGGCCGGGACGGAGCGAAGGTGCGGCGATCCATCGACCGGCGAGATTGCATGTCCACGAGGCAGGCTCAACAAGATCAGTCTCCCTTTGTCCACAAGGGAAGCGCTTGTCCGAGCACGGCGGATGCTGGAATTGGCCCGAAGTAGCGACCATCAAAGGAGTCCGCGGACTGCCAATTCATGAGAAAGACTTCGTCAGGCGCTATGAGGCGGCATCCGAGCCAAACTGGCAGCGGCCGGCCACGTGCATCGCGCTCCCGCGCCAGTCCCATCTCGATGCTATCGACGGAGATGGCGAGGCCGTGTCTGCAAACGGTTTGTCCCGGCAGCGCCAAGACGCGCTTGAGCATGGGAACACCGGTCGGCAGATAACCGTTGAAGTCCAGGAAGCTCGCAAGTGGCTCGGGTGGTCGAACGGCCACGAGCTCAGTGACAGTCAATTGTCGCGCTGGTTGCAGACGATAGAAGCCGATCGGAACACTCTCTGAAGCGTTCCAGATGTACCAGGGCGGCGCCTCCCTGTCCGCGCACAACACGAGAGCTGCCGATCCGCAGATCCCAAGCATAATCGATAGCCGCCCCATCAGAGCCCCCGTCTTCGACGCTGCAGCCAAGCCCGATGGCGCGCACGGGTGTAGATTCGCGGGTTTTCGTTGACTGAGAGACGGTTATGAACGTGATGCCAGTAGTCTGGCGCCGCATCTGCAGGATTGATATCAAGCGCCTCCACCGCATCGATCAATTGCAGTGCGCGCTCGACCTTCGTCCATCCTGACAATCGCATCAGGCTCTCCCCGCCGGGATTGACCCAAGGGACGGTCGAATATCGCTGCCGGGGCGCTGCGGCGCGCAAAATGTCGATGCGGGACAGCACAGTTCCAAACTCGTTGGACGTCCAGCGCACGAATGCGAAAATGCTGCCGGTTGCGAATGACAGAACGCGGCGGTGGCGGTCAATGATCTTTTCCGACACGGGCCGGCCGAACCGAATTCGGTTCTCGAACCGCCCTTCGACCCACAAGAGTTCGACGGTTGTGACATCGCTCATCTGATGGCTCCTTTGTTCAGAGACGTCGCATGTCCACGCCAGCAGGCGCTTTTCCGCTGATGAATGCCTGCAACAAACTTGGCTGCGGCTGAGCCGTTGTGGTGAAACCTAGTTTGGCGCCGTTGCGGAATTTTCGCGGCGGTCACCTCGCCGATCGCAGACGAAAGGATCCGATCCGTTAGAAGCAATCCGAGGGATTCAGGATTAGCAGCGTTAGGTGGGCGGGAATCGGTTGCACAGCAGATTCTTGGCAATGATTTCCGTCTCCGATAGTAGGAGGGACCGGTCCCAAATGGCACGAAAGGTCTGGCTTCTGCTCGCACGATGCAATTCACTGGCTTTCCCCCGGCTTTGAGAAGCGCCCGTACCGTCGCAGCCGTTCTGCAAATGGGACGGACCTGAAGTGGCGCGAAGTTCGATCGCGCCACACCGTCAGGGTCACTGGTGATGACAAGCCGATACCCGGATAAAGCCTGCCGACGGACGAACTGGCGCAGGTCATAAGCAAATTGCTTGAGCGTTGACCGATTGCCCGACTTGGCGTCGAGGCGCGCGAAATCAAAGCTCCGGCCGCCCGTTTGACGGCGGCCATGTTTTCGCACGAGGCGATAGAGCCAGCGCTCAAATCCGCCAGTTAGATCGAAATAGACTCGGTCGATCGTCAACATGAGGGCGTCATTGAGAACACCCGTATAGAACCAATCCGGTAAGTTCACTTCGATTGCGCAGGCATGGCGGCGCATATCTGCCGTTTCCTTATTCGTTGATACAGGAGAAGGGATGCCGTCGGCGCTCGGTTGGCTTACGATCGCGCCACGACCGTTGTTGATTGCAGCCGATCGAGCGCAGCCTTGCGGCGTTCGCCGTCGCGCACGCTGCTGCCGACTACGAAGATCAGGATCTCGTATGAGGTGGTTGCCATCAAGGCGGATGTTTTCAAGCCGGCATCCCGAGCCTCGACATTCCGCGAAGCGGCCCTGATCAAAACGTCCGCATCCCAACTCGGTTCCATGCCATATTCCGGCACAGCCTCCACACGTATCATGATTGTCGCGGGGTGGAGGTCGATCGGCACAATCCGTTTCGACTTTGCCGGCGAGAAGAACGGATATGCCGTCAGGTCTGGCGCATCGCGCGGCACCAGATCGCCGGGCAATGAGCGAAACAGATCTGAGTTGACCGCGCGCTGAGTGACGTTGCCCATAAGCAGAGCATGTGCCGTTCGACATGGATCAGCGCCGCTCCTTGCCGGCATACGGAATGGGTGCGTGCCGCTTTGCAGGCAAGACCGTGCCTGTGCCGGGATCGCTGGTTGATTTCTTGGCTCCGCGGTCCGCCCAGGCTTTGAGGTCCTCGAGCGCATAAACAACGCGGCCGCCAAGCTTGCGATAGGTCGGCCCTGTGCCATAGGTGCGATGCTTTTCCAGAGTTCGGCCGGACAGGCCGAGAAAGCGCGCCGCTTCAGGGGTGCGCAATAATCGCGGCGGCAAGCCGGCGGTCGGATCGGGCATTTGAGTGGCTCCCGTGCTCGTCTGGAGGATGCGCGCGTTTGATCGCGCACCGACGAGCATAATGGCGGAGTAGAAGTGCTTAAGGGGATGCCGAAGATGCAGGCATGATTTCGGCACCCCCGGCTCCGTTCCTGGCAGATGATAGGCAGAGCACTATCCGTCAGCCAACGCACATCCGTTGACAAACGTTGCGCAAAGCGATGGTCGGCGGCTGCATTGTTGGCGGGTTTAGAGGCGCGCTCAGGGACCGACCGAGGCCGACCAACATTTGGGCGATGGCGGGGGCATGCGATCGCGTGTATCCATCGAGGGCCGCAGCACCAACGTCAAACTCTCGCGGCGCTGGATGAAAACGAAACGGAGGTTCTGGCGGACGGCCCTTGACCGCGCGCCACTGACGATATGAGGCGTCTGCGCCGATCTCGAAAGCCAGATCGAGCGGCAGTTTGCAAGAATAAGTGGCACCGAACCGACAGCCTTGTCTCTTTCAGACACAGGAGAGGCTGGGCCGATTGGACATCTATCCATCGTCTGAATGGTTCGATCAAAACCATTGATTTTCCGATCCTACGAATGGTCGATAATAAGGGTAAGTTTGCAGAACTCAGATATCGGGATGGGTTATCATCTTTGCCCCGGCCCTGAGACGAATTCTGAGGTCTGCGGCGCGCATCGGCCGAGGCGAACCTATGACGACCGTCATCTTCGGCGGACGACGTGAGCGGCATTGTGCCGGCTCGAAGCGAAGGACTTCCTCTGGGTCGCTAAGCGCATATTTCTAATAAACCACAGTATGGCTTTTCCGAGCCTCTCCACGTTGATATCGATTAACACCGCGCGATTGAACGAGACTTGCGCAGCTGCGGCTTCGCAAGGATTGGTCGCTACCGATTGCAGGTCCAGTGCTGCGGTCTGGCCAAATGAATCTATTTCATGGCAGCCAGATCGCCAAACATGAACAGGCTAATCTTCGAGGTCCGCCGCGAATGGGAATCACACACGATGCCAATCTGCCGCAACAAAGCTAAACAACCGGCACTTAACATACCTGCCGCCTTGATCGGACGCGCTGGCTTGGGTCGATCCGAACCGCGCAGTGGCCGGGCATGCGGCGCGAAAGCCAACGCGCGATGATAATGTCATGGGACTTAGTTGCGGCATGACGTCATCCTCGCGGATGACACGTCATCTGAGGTGGGGATAGTTGAAGCCTACCTGAAACGGCATTCCTGATAACGCCTCTTTCGACCGGACGAAGGAATCAGGACGGGCGCTCGGTCTGTCCAAGGATAGGATGTTGAATAATGAGCCAGGATGTAAACCATTCGCCTGCGGTGTGCTTTCTTCTGGGTCTTCCCCGCTCGGGGACGACGCTGCTGGCGCATTTGCTTCAGCGGCACCCAGATATTTTGGCTCCGCCTGAGCCGTGGCTCATGTTGGCACTTGAGGCCTTCGGTAGGGTGGACCATCGTCACCCAGCCGGCGCATCACTGGTTCAGACCGCAACCTCGCAGTTCCTGGGACGAATAGATCGAACGATCGTCACTCGCGCTTTCGCCGATGCAGCTTATGGCCGGTATTTGGCAGCTGCGGGCAAGCGCACGCTGATAGACAAGACTCCGCGCTATTGGACGGTGCTCGGTTTTTTGGATTCCCTCTATCCGGAGGCGCCGCGAGTCGTTCTCATGCGTAACCCCTACGCCATTGCCGCATCACTGAAAACGACGTGGGGCGTTCCCCTCCTGTCGGCAAGCTACCCGCCCGCGATCGCTTCGTGTGTTGCCGACATCGTGTTGGGCCAACCGACGCCTGCCATCGCATCTTCTCTCGCCGATCTTGTTCTGGGTCTACCTGCGCTTGCAGCGTACCGCAGTCGGCCTCAGACGCAGGTCGTGCACTACGAGGTGCTCGTGGCGCACCCCGACGATGAAATCCGGCGCGTGCTTGCTGGCCTGGGTTACGCCCCAACGGAGATGGCATCACCACCGATGGAGCAAATGGACTATCTCCGGTCCAGCACTTTCGGGGACCGCAAGATCCTGGAGAAAAAGACCATCGATGGCCAGTCAGTGAAGGCTTGGCAAACCGATCTGAGCATCGAGGAGATGCAGGTTGTGACCGATCTGGTTGGGACCGAGCTTTTGATCGAGCTGGGTTATGAGCAGGATCTTCGGTTCGCCGAACAAGCCGGCGTCGTCGATAAGGGTCCGGAAGTAACCCAAGGTTATCGCCAGCTATTTCGAACCTGCTGGGATTTTCTGGAGGGCAAGACAGAAGGATCATTTGACATCCCCGCTGACGGCGCCGTATTCGGTAATGGTTCGCAAGCAGAAGAGAACTCCACGTTGGCTTTCGGCCCCTCAATGTTTCAGCAAGCGCAACGTCTGGCCGCCTCCAAGAAGGAGGAGACGTTACAGGTCGCAAATTCAATCGCGGCCCAGTTGAATGAAGCGCTCACGGCTTCGAAGGCCGATTGAGATGCGCCCCCAGGAGGCCGTTCGTGATGGCGTGCCGGCATGATGATGTTGCAGGCCGAGATCGTGAGGCTTAGGCAGACCTCGTCATTTCGGAGGCCAATCGTGGCACAAATTCAGCTGTCATGCGCAAGCAACATGAAAGTGGAGAACTGCAAATTGCGGCATTTGAGCCACGGATGGCCAAGGTGTCCGGCACAGGTCAGAACGATTGCTCGCTTGCTTTCTTCAGGATGTCCCGATCTCGTGGCGCACACGCCATACACAAGCCGCTCTTCTACAACTGAGCTCGCTGAATTCAGAGAGCGGCAGTGCCATCGAGCGTCCGAAGGCTTGACCTCGGCCGCCCTACCCAATCTAGATTGGCCAGTGTGGCGCCCGAGTAGACGTTCGCTTACCCCAAGCTAGTTGAACCCTCGGGGGCGTAGCGACAGCGGCAGACATCCATGCAGCACTCCGAAGACTTAACTCGCGGTTCCACGAACGCGCTAAGGAACTACGTTCTAAGGTTGGGGATCGGTTTTCAGTATCCCGGTTTTAGTCCTTGCGAGAAGGTGGACGAAGGAATGCGCGATAGCCGCCGCGCATCAGCGCCAGACCGGTCTGAACCAAGCGGATAACTCGGCTGCGCAGGTCGTGGGTTTTCCAGGCGCGCTCGGAGACGCGTCTTGAACCAAACAATGTCTCGGCAACGGCACGGTATGAGGCGCCGTCCATGCACCCATCGAATGCGCGCAGCGCCAGCGCCAATCGCTTACGTCGTTGTGCCGATAGGTGATGAAACGGAGGTCCTGGCGGGCGACCGTTGATCGCACGCCAATACCTACATGCGGCGTGAGCACGGATCTCAAACTCGGCGCCTGGCGGCAGTTCGAATGCATAAGAGGCACCGAACCGCGTCCGCGGGGCTTGTTTGAGCCATAGATGATGCTTGGTTCCGTGAATGCGCAATACAACATGCCAACCATCCGCTGCCCGTCTGATGCGACGCGATGCAGGATCGGCAAGCGCAAGGCCAGCGGCAACGATATCCGAGCCGGAAGCGCTCCGAACGATCGGCAGCACCGCCGGCAAAGCCTCGGGCGCCCAGAAGATGGTCTGCTCGTGAAAGGACCTCTGCGGGTCATGAGCGAAAGCAGAGGCCCCATCTCCTCCGAAATTCAGGAGTCACCTGCCCGTGTTTCGAAAGCGTGTCCCGATAGTCAGCTTGATACTTGGGATTGCGGCGGAGGATTTCCCAAGCGAAATCCGGCATCTCGCCGTCTTTGACGCTCTGATACGATTCCGGTGAGCGCCAGTCGAATTTAGACACTGCTGTGATCTCCCGCCAAAACAAAATTGCGGCGCAGTGTCTATAAATCCCAGGGTTGTTATGGAAGTCTCTAATTGTGCATCACGTGATGCAGATAGTCGATCACGCCATCAAGGGGAGCAATTCCTTCTCCACAGCGTAATCCGAGCGACATTTTTTTGCTATTTGGGTGCGCCAGCGCGAAGCAAATCGCGGTAGCCGCGGTCAGCCATCCACCTTGCGCGCGCCAAATGGCTGTCGAATGCATTGCGAGCGCGGGCCGGCTCGCGATCAGGATCAATATGCAACACGATCCGGGCAACTTCGCTCCAATCGGCGCCATCGGCCTCGGCATCGAGCAGCCGCCAATACGTCACCAGATGCTGCTCGTCATAGGACGTCAGCGCCGCATCTGTGGGCGCCAAGTCCGCGACATCGGGGTTAAGCGGCGTTTGCATGAGAATCCCGCAAAGTATGAGAACAAACGTGTCGGTGGCGACTCGACGCGCGGGGCTTGCTCGCTGAAGGTCGCACTTTAGCTCTATTCCCTGGCTCGGTCCCAACCCGAGAATACATATTATAGGAGATAAACCTCCTAGTATGTAAAGACGCAACTTGCGCAGATGGACATGCGCAAGCTGGTGGGCCGGAATTTCTTAAAGCTGCGGAAGCGGAAAGGCTTCACGCAGGAGAAATTCGCCGAGGCCTCCGGCTTCACTCAACAATACATCAGTAAGTTGGAGTGCGGTCAGCGCAAGCCGACTGTGGTGACGCTGTTCGAGCTCGCAAGCACGCTAGGCGTCAGTCACGTCGATCTTGTCTTGCCTGACGAGGAGTTTGGCAAACCGCGTGCCAAGACAGCAAAGCGAAATCCATGATGCGATCGACGCCGATCGATCCGGCCCCGTTTGGCGGCTTTTCTCTCGGCGTCAAAAAGCGCCCCGCCCGACTGGATCGGGCGGGGCGCTCTCGGCGCGAGGCTTACTCGCCGGTCTTGCGCGGCCGCGACCAGAGGAGGGTGTAGCCCTCGCCGGCTTCGTCGTCGAACAGGTTCGCGTAGATCGGCGCGTTGAACGAGGGGTCATCGAGCTTGAGCGAGAGGTAGTCGCGACCTTCCTCGGAGCGCTTGGACCAGGCTGCCCCGATCTCCGCCCGGCCCACAAAGACGCGGTGGCTGGGAGCGTTCTCGTTTGAACGGTTGCCCTCGGCGACGATGCGGACGCCCCTCGCCTGTAGGCTCAGCGTGACGATCTCGCCCTGGAAATCCGAGCCGACCTTCTTGAAAGAACCGATGCTAGCCATGTTTACTTCTCCTTGAGTTGTTTCGAGCCCCGCGACCACCGCGGCCTCGATGGCGATCTGACGGCCGAAGACGATCGGCGACGCACCCCGCGGGCCGGAGCGTACGCGGAGGACGCCGGCGGGGAGACTTTCTTGTCTCGCGAGGAATGGGCGTAGCCCAGGGGAAGAAAGTCTCAACCGACGGCGTTGCGGCTCAGACGATCGAGGCGCAGCCGGTCTTCGGCCAGATCAAGCCAACGAGGCGAGGTGCGTCCGAGCGCTGAACACAGACTTAAGCGGGAAAAGACGTGGCAGAGCTCGCTTTGCAGCACAAGAAGCGACTGGTTTCGAAGTAGAGAAAGAAAGAGCCTGCGGGAAAAGGCGACATCGCCGTTGGGCAACAGCCACAGCCGATAGCTACCATCAAACACTCATAAAGGGCCGAATGACGCCGGCCGGTACGACCCAGCGCTGCAAAGGCTGTCGCATTCAAAAGAGCACTCTCGATGAACGTTTCCCGCTCTTGAGAGACCGGATAGCCACCCGTGAATGATGAGCAAAGGACTATTGCTCGCGTGTCGAGGCGATCAGAGCCGGTCGATGCAGATCCAACCGCCTCGTCCGTTCACTCAATTGAGGCGAGTCGCACCTTGTTCGGCGTGAGGACGCGACCGACCGGCTGGTGGTCATTCAATCGCGAGCAGGGCTTGGTGATGTGGTGCCAAGCTCGCGGGTTACCGGCGAGGGGGGTGCGAAAGGTGCGGTCGCGATCCGTCATTGGATGGCTCACTCAATAAGGGCCAGTTGTCTGAAGGGGCATGTCGCGGATGATCTCCGGCCGCAATTCCGAATATCGGAGTCTCGATACGGCTCCCCTGCTTCCCCGCGCACCGGTCTGGATCGATAGTCAGGCAGGGAAGGGGGAGAAATCCACGCCGCAGTATTTCGGGTATTTTATACCCCAATCGCGACAATAAACTATTGCATCTTGAATTAGCGCGAGATCTGGGTTATTTATTACCCCAAATGGATCACTAAAATGGCACGCGATAGACGTAAGGTCGAGCGGTTCTTGTCCTCCCGTCCGGTTTTCACACGGCGAGAGTTCCGCGAAATCGTCTCTCCGGGCCAGCCTCTTTCGTCCGCTGACTCCTTACTAAAATACCACGTCTCGACGGGTCGCATACTTCACGCAGCTTCCGGTGTGTACGCCGCCGTGCCGCCGCACCTGATTGGCAAGCCATTCCAGCCGGACCGCCTATTGGTCGCCTCCCGGATTCGGGAAGACAGCGTTCTAGCGTTCCACACCGCACTAGAACTACACGGACTCTCCTATTCCGAAGGTGTGGAGACCCAGATCCTCAGCAAGGGGCGTCCCGGCGAACTCAAGACGCGCGTCGGAATGGTGCGTTTCGTCGCGCAGCCGGCTGCGCTACGCAGGTCCGGCCGCGAGCTCGATGGCACGGTCGTTCTTGACCGGCGAGGCCTGGACATCAGAGTGACCTCTCTGGAGCGAACGCTGGTCGACTGTGTCGAACGCCCCGATCTCGCAGGCGGCAATGAAGAATTATCCAACGCGCTTCAGACAGTAAGCGCGATCGAGATGCTCAAGCTCGTCGAGCTGGTGCTCGCGCGCGAAAATCAATCCGTCGCGGGCGTCCTAGGATGCTGGCTCGAGAGCCGCCGCGAAGATCTGCTCGTCGATGATGGCGTTCTTGAAGAGCTGAAGCGCTCGGCACCGTCGTCGACGAGGCCCGTCCTCGGGGCTACCATCCAGGCCGGTGAGCCGCATCCAAATTGGAAGGTCATCTTGCCGAATGAATTCCTGCGCCCCTCCTTTGAAGGCGGATCGCCGGAGATGACGTCATGATATCGGTAGAACGGTTGGAGAATCTATCAGCCGATCTTTCCTTCGAGGCCGCCACCATCGAACGTGTCGTGCGGTTGATTGACGTCCTCGATCGTCTGACCAAGGACAAGGAGATCGGCAATCTGTTTGCGCTGAAGGGAGGGACCGCGCTCAACCTATTCTATCTAGGTCTAGATCGGTTGTCAGTCGACATCGATCTCAACTACATCGGTGCCGAAGATCGCAAAACAATGCTGAGCCACAAGAAATTAATTGAGCAGCGCCTGCCCCGGCTGATGCAGACCTATGGATATCAGCTGATCCGGGATCCTCGCAGCGAGCACGCAGGCGAGAAATGGCGCTTCAGATACACATCCGCCTACCATCGACCTGGCACGATCGAAATCGACGTCAATTACATGTACCGTATTCCGTTCTTCGGCACAGTTGACAGGGATTCGTCTGCTCTCGGCGGGTACGTCGCAAGAAACATTCGCCTGGTGGATCTTCATGAGATCGCGGCCGGAAAGATCGTTGCGATGGCCGCTCGCAGCGCCTCGCGCGACCTCTATGACGCTTGGCGGCTGCTGCACGCCGATGGTCTGGATTGGCAGAAGATCAAACTCGCCACGCTCGCTATCGGGGCAGCGACCAGGGACCTCGATTGGCGTGAAGCATCGCTGGCTCATTACAAATACGACATCAACGAGCTTCGCGGGAAGCTGCTTACTGTCGTGAAGAACGATATGTTCCATGGTGATGGCAATCCGGAAGCCTGGTGCAAGCGTATCCTAGGCGAATGCCAGGAGCAGCTTGCGCCAATGTTCGACCACGACGAACGAGAAATGGCCTTTCTAGATGCGCTATACGAAAATGGCCGGGTCGATGTCGACGGCCTCACTGCGGATGCCGCGACTAAGCGTGCCATCGAGAGCTTCCCTGCACTTCAATGGAAGGCGCTCAATATCAGGAACTATAAACGCGGATTGACGAGCCTTAGCCGATGACGATCGGTGCTGTTGGTAGGCCCCGCTAGATTGTCCGTTGCCTACCCTGCCGACGCCGACCTGGCCTAACTAGCCGATTTATGCTGCCATCGAGCGACGACTTGCGGTCGATCTTGTTGGCCTCCTTCCCTGAGATCTGATGGTTGTCAAAGACTTCTTCAGACCGAGCGCTACGAGGACAGATCAAGCTAAGTGGCTCGAACGCGTCGCGGCCGCGGGCCGGAGATGGGACCACGTTCGTTGCTTTTCTCCGTCAGCTCGAACTCAGGGCTCTCAGCCGAACAGATGGTGGTTTCTTGAAGTCCACTGCTTGTTTGCGGCAATTTCGAACGTTCCTGCAGCGCAGGGACCAGCGCGGTTGAACCGTGGTCCACCTCTTCGCCGCGATTGCGGACAGGTTCTGAACTGACACTCTGGGGAGCTCTGTCCACACGACAAGCCCGGCGGGCGATGCGTCTACGGCCGCTTCGCCCGAGCTGTGGTATCTCTGGTCGTCTGGCCGCACCGATCGGCACGAGACAAGCTGCGGTCGCGCTTGCCTGCTGTCGGCTCCGAAAGGGCGCCGCTTCGCTCGAACAGATCAGGCGGTACGTTGGTCGAGCGAAGCTTCCTTGGTGGTCTGATGCGGCCTTGAGGCTCTACCCACGGGGGTGTCGGGGGAATGACGCTGGGTTGGCGTTCGATCAGGCGTATCGACGCTCAGGCAACCGCTCGCCGCGCGCGACACGCAGGTGCAGAGCTTGCCGTTCATTTCCCGCTCTTCACTGCTGAAGAACACGTCACGATGATCGACCTGGGCCGATGCCTCCAGGATCGGCAATACGCAAAGGCCGCATTCTCCCCGCCGACAACCGAAGATCATGTCGACGCCGGCATCTTCAAGCGCCTCTAGCATGGAGCGGTTGGCAGGCACATCAATTTCCAGACCCAATCGGGGAATCCTGATCTTGAACGGTGCATCTGCAAACTTGCCGGCATTGCCAAACGTCTCGTAGCGGAGCTGTGTAGGAGGCCTGCCCGCTTCGCGCCACAGGCGCTTGGCCGCCTCCAACATGCCGAATGGCCCACAGACATAGAGTTCGCCGCGCGGATCCAGCCGGGCGATCTCGCCGGCGATATCGATGCGCTGACCCTCTTCATTGACGAAGAGCTCGAGTCGTTCGCCGATATAGCGGGCGAGCTCGTCCGCGAGTGCCAGGTCGCGGTGGCTACGCGCAGCATAGAGCAGGCGAAAATTCGCGTCCGCTTGCTTCAGCGCCAGCGCCATTGTGTAGATCGGCGTGATGCCGATGCCGCCGGCCAGCAGCAGATAGTCCGGCCGGCCGTAGCTCACTTCGAAGCTGTTTCGCGGCTCGAAAATCGTGAGCCGTTCGCCCACCTTGAGACGCCACATGCCGACCGACCCGCCCCGGCTGGAAGCGACCCGCTTGACGGCGATGCGATAGAGGCCGTCCCCGCAAGGTCCCACCAATGAATAGCTACGAAGCTGCGGCCGCCCGTCGATCGGCACGAGGATATCGATGTGACTGCCAGGCGTTACCTTGGCTGACCGGCAGTCCGGCTCGATCTCGAAGAGACGGACGTCAGGAGTGAGATCGCGCGTGGCACGAAGACGTGCACCAATCGGTTCCATCGGTGTGGCCATAATTCTTCGCTCACTCGGCCGCAAGGTTTGCGACCACGCGGGCCTGCTCGTCTGCCATCATCTGGTCGATCAGCCGCCGTGCCCAGAGCGCGCCCGCATCGATGTTGAGATCGTAAAAAGGCGAGCGCGGGTTCTTGTCGATGGCGGCCTGCTGCGCCTCCAAGATCCTGTGATCCTGATCGTAGACGCCTGCCCCGCCGTTGACGTGGGCGAGCTGGAGCTCTTTCGTCAGTTGCAGATCATCCTTCCGATAATTTCGCACGAAGTTCCAGAAATAGTGGCAGGTCGTCTCAGTTTCGGGAGTGATCGCCGCCAAGAACGCGCCGCTGACGCCGTGCGAACGATCGCCTTGCGGCGCGCCCGTATTTGTCAGCGCGACACCGACGTCGCCGACGACGACCGACGGCGCCTGGAATGTCACGATCTGCCAGCGATCGACGCGGCCCGGCCGAGCAAGCTGACGGCCCCAGAAAGGGGGCGGCTCGATGTCGATCATCCAGCGCGTCATCGTCGCCGTGTTGTCCGTGTGGGTCACATCGAAGGGCGCAGCCGTGATTGCCTCGTCGCCTATGCTGCCGGCGTGCACATAGGTCTCGTGCGTGAGATCCATCAGGTTGTCGACCACCAAGCGATAGTCGCATTTCAGTTGATAGAACGTGCCACCCTCGCCAACCCATTGCGTGCCACCGTTCCAGTGAAAATCCGGAATTTTGTCGGGGTCCGCCAGCGCTGGATCGCCGGGCCACAGCCAGACCAGGCGATGTCGCTCAGCGACCGGATAGGCGCGCACGCAGGCTGACGGATTGATCGTCTTCTGTGCAGGCATGTAGGAACAGCGGCCGGCCAAATTGAAGACCAGCCCGTGATAGCCGCACATGACGTCATCGCCCTTGAGATGTCCGAGCGACAACGGCAGCAGCCGGTGCCAACACGCATCCTCGAGCGCCGCGATGGCGCCGTCCGTGCGGCGATAGAGCACGATGTTCTTGCCGCAGATGGTGCGGGCGGAAAGCTCGCGGGCGATCTCGTGGGACCATGCAGCCGCGTACCAGGCATTGAGCGGAAAGGGTTTTGGCGCGTTCACGGTGCAGCTATCTCCATGATTTAGTCGATGGTCGCGGGCTTGCCGCCTTAACTCCCATTTTCGAGCAGATTGCGTTGGCAATAGCTATCGGACAATCGGACAGAGTTGATATCCCTTATCTACTCTTTCGATACGGCGGCTTGGGCTTCGCGAGGAGGATGTTTAAGGAGATGGCAAAGGATTGGGATCCATTCGCGATTGATTTTGCCGCGATCCGCACCTTACGCTTGGTGTCCGAACTGGGCTCCTTTTCGAAGGCCGCCGAAGCGCTCGGCACCAATCAATCGACGATCAGCTACACCATGGATCGGCTACGCGCGGCGTTCCACGACAAGCTGTTCGTGCGACAGCGCGGCGGCATCGCGCCAACGCCTCGCTGCGTCGAGATCGTCGAATGTGCCAGCCGCCTGCTCGAGGGCTTTGAGGGCCTCATGCAGCCGACGGATTTCGATCCCGCCAGCGCGTCCGGGCGGGTCACGATCGCCTGCAATTATTACGAACGCTCGATCATTCTGCCGCGTACAATCGCCGAGATCAGACGCCACGCGCCCCGCCTGGTACTGGAGATCAAGGCGGCACGCGCCAAAGGCATCGCGTATCTCAAACGCGGCGAAGCCGATCTTCTCCTTGGCCCCTACGACGTGCAGGAGGACAGCCTCTATCATCGCAATCTGCTGGATGACCACTATGTGTGCGTCATGCACCGCGGCCATCCGCTCGCCGGCAGGAGGCTGCGCGTCGACGACTATGTCAAGGCGAGCCATGCCGTGGTCACCTATGGAGGCACCTGGCGCTCAGGCTACCTCAGAGAGCTCGATGGACGCGGCCTGTCGCTCAACCGGGTGGTCACGGTACCGAGCATCTCAGATCTCACCCACATTCTCCCCGACACGGATCTGATCTCGACGGTGCCAAGCCGCATCGCTTCGAACATCGCCAAATCCGTCGTGGCAACGTCGTGTCCTTTCTCGGAGCCGTTTCAGATCGGGATGACCTGGACCTCCCGGACGCATCATTCCGCCGCCCACCGGTGGCTGCGGCAACTTATGGCCCGAATTGCCGGCGCTCTGCCGTACAAGGCCGTTCTCGCCGCGCCGTCTGGGCGCACCCGCGGCGGTGCCAATGCCAGAGCTTGAATTGCCTGCCTGCCGGCACCTGGGTGTCTCCGCTACTTTCGAATTTGACGCCCCCTCCTCTATTCTCAACAAGCCGCCGACTTGCCGACGGCCCTGCACGACGAAGTCGGTTTCTGGCAGTCCGATCAGACGAGGCGACTTCGTTAAGTTCCAATCGGACGAGCTCTGGCCGTCCCGCCACGCGGATCGGAACGAGAAAACCGAGGTTGCCGGTGCCTTGCTGGTCGGCTTCAAAGAGCGCTGCTTCCGCCCGGATCCAGCGGGCGCGCACCAAGCTTACTCGTCGGTCTTGCGCGACTACGACGAAACGAGCCTGCGGCCTTCGCCGTCTTCATCATCGAACATATTCAAGTCATCGAGAGAGCAAGCTACACGAATCTACCAAGTATGATATTTTTGGCAGATTTGACGTGAGGCTTTCCTGCGCGTAAGCACCGAAAACTTTTTTTCGACAATGGGCCAGCAAGCATATGCGTTCGGCAGTCGATGAACCGTACCGTGGTCGCGGACACAACAGCAAGGCCAGTGCGGCATGAACTCCTCTTTCCATCGGCTGCTCGCGGATTACGTGGAGTATCATCGCGCCCCCTGGAATTGCGCGATGCACGTCTTCGGCATCCTGTTCTTGTTTCTGGCTGTCAGTCTTCCGCTCAGCCGTTGGGTCATCACACTATTCGGGATCCACATCAGCGTGGCGGTTATCGCGCTCTCGCCTGTGCTGATCCTTTGGATCGTGCTCGACTTCGAGCTTGGCACCGCGATCTTTGGCGCTGTGATCGCATTGCTTGAAGCTGCGGCCGTGATCCTCAACCATGTGACGACCATCGGGATGTGGTCGCTTACTGCCGCCCTGATTGTGCTCGGCGTTGCATCGCTGATCATTGGGCACTTGGTGTTCGAGCGCCGGCGGCCGGCAATGGTCGACAATCCTCGCCATCTATTGGTCGGACCCATGTTTGTCATGGCGAAGTTGGTTGTCGCGCTCGGCTTTCGGCACGATCTTCGCGCCATCGTCGGGAAGCGTCGCGAGGTGCCTTTCCGGTGACCGGATTTTCTTGCTACCGTCACTTTGCGAGGTCATTCTCCCCGTCTCACTTTTCCGCCTGTCCGCTCCAAAAAAATGTCGCCCCGCCCGAGTGGATCGGGCGGGGCGCTCTCGGCGCGAGACTTACTCGCCGGTCTTGCGCGGCCGCGACCAGAGGAGCGTGTAGCCTTCGCCGCCTTCGTCCTCGAACAGGTTAGCGTAGATCGGCGCGTTGAACGAGGGGTCATCGAGCTTGAGCGAGAGGTAGTCGCGACCTTCCTCGGAGCGCTTGGACCAGGCCGCTCCAATCTCCGCGCGGCCCACATAGACGCGGTGGCTGGGAGCGTTGTCGTTTGAGCGGTTGGCCTCGGCGACGATGCGGACGCCCCTCGCCTGCAAGCTCAGCGTGACGATCTCGCCCTGGAAATCGGAGCCGACCTTCTTGAAAGAACCGATGCTAGCCATGTTCACTTCTCCTTGAGTTGTTTCGAGCCCCGCGACCACCGCGGCCTCGATGGCGATCTGACGGCCGAAGACGATCGGCGACGCACCCCGCGGGCCGGAGCGTACGCGGAGGACGCCGGCGGGGAGACTTTCTTGTCTCGCGAGGAATGGGCGTAGCCCAGGGGAAGAAAGTCTCAACCGACGGCGTTGCGGCTCAGACGATCGAGGCGCAGCCGGTCTTCGGCCAGATCAAGCCAACGAGGCGAGGTGCGTCCGAGCGCTGAACACAGACTTAAGCGGGAAAAGACCTGGCAGGCGCCGCCTTGCAGCACAAGTGGCGACCGGTTTCGAAGTAGAGAAAGAAAGAGCGTGCGGGAAAAGGCGACTTTGCCGTTGGGTAACAGCCACTGACGACAGCTACCATTGATCGCTCATAAAGGGCCGAATGACGTCGGCACAGCGCGATCGAGCGCAACCAAGGCCGTCAGTGCTGAGAGCTCTATCAACGAGATGGCCTGGACACCCCGTTAGAGCAAAGCAACCCCAGATGCAGCGGAAGGAGGTTTCGTCAAGCGTCGCGGACGCCAGGGCCGGTTGAGGCAGATTTGGGTACCCCGCCCGGCTTCACTCCTCGCTCGAAGACAGTGATCTGCATCCAGGCCCTCCAGGCGATGAAGATTGCCCCGACGCAAGCGAAGGTCTCGCGCCAGAACGGCCATGGTACGGCGATCTGCGATAACGCGAGCGTCACATGGTAACCAGCAATTCCTGCCGGAACGGCAAAAACCGCGCCGATCATGCCGCGCAAGAAGATCAGCCGCGCCATGGAATGGGCAAGCTGACTAATGACGAGCGTCAAGGCGGCACTGATGATGGCGACAATGAGCGCACCAGCAATTCCGGCGCCGCGATCCAACGCCATTACACCGGCGCTGACTGCAACAAAGAATGGGAGCGCATATACTGCGAGAGCAAAGGTCAGCCACAACAGGAGGCCGAGCCCAGCGAGATTGAGGGCAAGTCCAAGGGCAAGCACGGTGGTGGTCCCCGTTCATAGATATACGGATTGCGCCTTCCACCACCACCACGGCGCAACTTAACGTATAGAACGAAAACGTGATGAAATCGAGACACAATCCGTGTTGGATGGGAGATGAAATTTGGTTCTGCGGCAATTGAGGTGTCGAGAAAGATTTAGCTGCGGAGCGAGCTTTTAGTTGGCTAAGACGGGCGCTCACGAGCTGACCTCGCCAACTCCGAACCGGATCGCTCTAACCCACAATCTTTCTTGTTGAGTTGGGAGCTCATTTCGCCATTCGCAAGTTCCGTTACTCGCAAAATGATCTGTCACTGAATGAAATTTTCAGCGTATTCGAACGCTGCAAAAGCCATGTCCTGTCGGATGGATCTCCACAATCGATGATTGGAATGTCTCGGACACCACCTCGCAACGACCCACCTCGCCCATTTGGGTGGCGAGCCAAGGGTGACAAGGTGGTCGAATGCTTGATCGAGAATAGCGACGCGCTGCTTCTCGCCTACCCATGAATTGCGAGCCGAACATGGAGAGCATCTGTCGACTGCGCGTTCGCGACCGCGCCGGACCGCCGCGCTCGCGACAGCTTCCTTAAGGCATCCCAAAACCGGCGGCAGCCTCAAAGCCAAGATGATTTTGCATCGCTCTAAAGATCACGACGGGACAAGCATGCGAGACCGAAAACTCAAACCGGCCAATCCCTTCCGCCACTTAGATCGCATGATGACTAGGAGCATCAGGAGCTTCATTCGTCAACTCAGTGTGGCTGCCCCTCTCCGCGGCCGATGAACTCCAACACCGACTCTGCCTTACTGATCTCGCGTGAGATATGCTCCAATATCCGGATCATAGATGCTGGCGTCCGTACAAGACCTGCTCGATGGCAGGCAAGTTCCAAATGATGCATCACCTGTTCGTGGGTGGGAGCGATCCGATTCTGCAGAGCGCTGATTGTCAATGATGCGAGCATGTACTCGACTACGCATTTTTCGGCTTGGATCAATACTGATTGCCCCTCTTGATCGTCGCCTCTGTTCTGAAATCAGTTATCGGCAAAAGTGTGTGCACTGCGAGCAATCTGCACCAGTGAGCACGCACGTTGCGGATTGGCAACGCGCGTGATGCGGTGAGTTCGCTGAGGGTCCCCGCGTCCGCACGCGAAGAAGCACCGGCGTGCGAAGGACTTGGCCGAGATCGGGCCAAGACGTTTGTCTTGGCCTTAGGAGCTAGCCACTCGAGGGTTTAGTCGAGAAAAGCGGAGAACGATCAGAAATCGCGACGCGAATCTAAACCTTCACCGTCTGCGAGGGGCCCACCCTCTTCGGCGTGCCTGGCCAGCTTGTCGTATTCCTCGGCGATTTTCAGAAGCCTGTCTCTGGGTTTTCCGGGCCCAAGCGAATCGGCTTTGATCCGCGTTGCTTGCGCACGACCGCGCCAGAGATGCGGATCGTAGATTGGTCTGTATGGGGTCATGTAAAAGAAGATGCAATTCGTAGGTCAAGAAAGTGCGACAGCCGGCCTCCGTATCATTACGTAGGGTCCCATCAGCAAAGTCGCGATAATTTCGCGCGCCGCCCCGTAAGCTTAAGATTCTTGAGCGCTGCCTAAGCCGCTTTGGAGAGCGAGTTCGTCAAACGCGCGGCATCATTGGCCGCCTTGCAATGCTCCATGATAAGATCAAAGAGCTTAGCTATGAAAGTTCGAGATCTTGCCTCGTACTCGTCTTTTTGAAGACCTGCGCTTTTCAGACCGAGACGGCAGCAGACGGCGGCATTCCGCCGCCGCGGCGTGAAGCGGATGGTTTCCACGCCCTTTGCAACGGCGACTGCCGGATAAGAGGGCGCATCGGATATCACAAACCGTGACGCCACTTCGTAAACCTTACATACGAGGTTGTGACGTTAGGTTGGCCTCGCAGCCGCTTGTGGGTGGTGGCAACACATGTTGTCGTAAGGACAACTGCCTGGGGTCGGGAATGCGCCAAGCTGTTTGCGACATGACATCGGGCAGGTTGCTGTTTGCGCAGCCAGTGGTCCTTGGAGGAGAAGAGCATATGCAGTTCAGTGCGAGAGGCCTGTCGATCTTGTTGTCCTTGCTTTTGGTCGCAAGCGTGAGCACGATCGCCAAGGCTGATGAGCCCTCGCCGAAATACGCCGAGGTGCTCGGCGCCCTGCAGGCCGGCAAGGATGTGAAGCTCATACTGGATCTCAGCCGCTGTACCACCATCGATGGCGGTAAGCCCGGACCAGCTGTGCAGGGCGGGCTAGTTATCAGCGCCTTCAGAGTGAGCACGCAGCACGGCATCAGCTTTGCAAATGCGCATCAAACCGTGGACACCTCGGGACACGCGGTGACGGAATACATTCGCCACAGCCTCAGCCGCGAAGGCAAGCTCACGGTGCGGGCCTCCAAGCTGGCTGTCGGGGCGACCGAAGTCGTCAACCAGGGCGAATTCGTCTGCGAACTGCCGGACGGCGCGAAGTTCGTCTGGTAGTAGGAAGAAGAACGGCGCACGACCGCGGTGCGGTTTCGCGATTCCGGCGGCCGGATTCGACGAGCATCCAAAAAGATCGCGGTTGGGACCATCATAGCTGATGGCCCCCCGCTCGGATTTGAGGCTGACCAATTTAGGCACCTCGGCTCCCACGTTGGGAGTTTGACGGAAACGCGGGCTTTCGGCGAACTACATGTCTTTCGCTTCAGCGTGAAGCGCCCATTGCGCGAGCGACCGCTGAACCTGAAGCCGAGGAACCTGACGGTTTACCGTCTGCCATGCCCGCGCGGAGTGCAACGGTTCGCCGCGAAGCGGCTAATGGTCACGATCCGGTCTTCCAAAATGTTCGCCTTCAGCCATTCCTGGATAAGGCCAATCATGCGCGGATCAGCCGTCCGGTACTTCGGAAAACGAATCGGCGCGTCAGTTATCCCTATCCCCAATCGGCGCCGTAGATCCTACGCATCTCGGCGTGGGCGCGGCGGATCATTGCTCGCTTGATCAGACACCCCGCAACTGCGCCGATCGCAAGCGCAAATAGGCAGGCCAGATAAGCGTTCGCCCACCCCCAATAGACATTTGAGGCCATCACGGGGAACAACGCGATCAGCATCGCGCTTTTGCGGATCAATCGCATTTTTTAGAAATCGCCCCAGCCCAGGCGCGCACCAAAACCTGCCCTCCAACGAAAAAATAGCACAGGCTCTGGCAGGAGTTTTAGGCTGGACATCCTCGGTAGCTGCAGAAATTCAACGCAAAAGGGCTGCCCAGCGAGAAAAACACGCGGCTCAAGCTTGGGCATCGTGTCCGAGGAAACCCTGGACAGCGGCTAGCTTCGGATTCGCATTTGTTATAGCAGCGCCTTTCCGGCTATGTATTGCCTCGCCTATGTTGCTTTCTCCAATGAGCGTTCAGATGGAAAACTGTGTGATTGTGCGTGCCTACGGAAGACTATTGGATCAGTTGCGCGAAGAGGCATCCCGCGTTTCACGAGGACACAAGGCGGACTGGTCGATCGAGCGTAGTGACAAAGGGGCACGCTTTTGCTTCGAGGACGCGGAAGCGAAAAAGGCGTTCGCGTCGATCTGCGAGAATCTCGCTGTTTCGTATACGGAAGCTTAGGTAGGTGATCAAAATCCGAGGCCGGCTAAGGTAGCCGATGAATACCGCGGGATGGCTCAGCACCTGGCCATCGGCGTGCGTCCGCTATCCCGGAACGGCAGCAATCGGAGCAAGCGCTCTCTGTGCATCACCGCAAGCGCAAATAGTGGAACTCCAAACAATCGAAGAGAGCCGCCACCGAATCCCCCGTCTGATGCACGCGTTGAGTCCCGCCACATCGGTCCCTTCAACTTGCTGCGCCGTCGCTTTCATTGTCCACTAAGACGGCGCTCACGCGCCGCCCCTG